>DASSHD010000447.1:0-9645 GCA_035693085.1 Hanamia sp.
GAAATAAAAAATCCGCTCACACCAATGAAATTGAATTTACAATATTTACAAATGGCGATAGATAATAATTCGCCTGATGTGAAAAATATTTCATTGTATGTAGCAGGAATTTTGCTGGAACAAATTGAACATCTTTCGCAAATTGCCGGAGATTTTGCTCAATTTGCCAAAATTGGCAATACTAAAAATCAGATTTTTGATATTAATCAAATGCTCGAAAATTCGATAACGCTTTATTCTACTAATGATGAAATTCAAATTGATTCTGATCTTTATCCCAATGAAATATTGGTAGAAGCTGATAAAACACAAATCAACAGGGTATTCACCAATCTGCTCCAGAATGCGGTGCAATCTGTTCCGGATTACAGGCAAGTATTGATAAATGTAAAAAGCGAATTACAAGATCATAAAGTATTGATCTCTATAAAAGACAATGGTAATGGCATTCAGGCTGCAATGATCAACAAAATTTTTACTCCCAATTTTACTACAAAAACTTCCGGCACCGGCCTTGGCCTTGCTATGTGCAAAGGGATTGTCGAAAAATTAAATGGCAGGATTTGGTTTGAAACAAAAGAAGGAGAGTGGACTTGCTTCTTTGTAGAACTGCCGGTTAAATCACAACCTGCGTCTGAAAATTAATTGAAGGTTTGGAAGAATGGATATGATACTTTAAGATTAAATTCACTAATTTATTTCCTACAGTAAACTAACAATTATTAAAGATTTTGATTTGTGATCAAATGAGAATTTGATTGAAAAGATGATTCCCTGATTTAAGAAAAAGGCATCATCCTCATTTTCGTTTAGCAATTGAAAAATCTCCCGATTTATTTTAAAAGGTTACCTGCATTTTATTTTTGTTTCTTTCGAAATCAGTGACATTCTTTTAGGCCCGATTCTTTTAATTTTTAACATTTCTAAAATTACTTTTAGGTGTTTTTGAAATTAAATATTCGATGATTTTCATTTTTTCGATACCCGAAATTTCTAATTTTCTTTTCAGTTTTCTTTTCCGATTCAATTAATATTAAAAATATTTTCTTCAAAAAGCGTGTATAGGTTAACCGTTATCTGCTCAATATTGTATTCGGCGATAGGGTAATCTTTTTACCGGAAGTTATTTTCTCTACTGTATATCCGTCAGCTTCGAAAGCAGTGAAAATTGATTGGCTATCTTTTTATTATTCATATTTTATAAAATAAAAAGCTTTTGAATAAAATTTCTAACGAAAATTAAAGTTGTTTTTTATAAACCGGTAAAACCTTCTACTGTACTGTATTTACCGGATAGTAGATAAAATAAAAAAGTCCCGAAATTTCCGGGACTTACAACTTATTCATCAAGAAAAATACTTATCTTTTTCTTTTTGCAGCGGCTTTTTTAGGAGCGGCTTTTTTTGCAGCAGCCTTATTAGGAGCGGCTTTTTTTGCAGCAGCTTTTTTAGGAGCGGCTTTTTTTGCAGCGGCTTTTTTAGGAGCGGCTTTTTTTGCAGCAGCTTTTTTAGGAGCGGCTTTTTTTGCAGTTGCCATGTTTTTAGAATTTAATTGTTAGTAAATAAAAACTAAAATTAAAAACATTTTGTCAACTGCCAAAACTTATTTGAATTTTTTTTATGCAGTTGCTTCAACAGCGTTTACAGAAACGATAGTTTTATCGCCTTTACTTTTTCTGAATTCAACAACTCCGTCAGCAGTTGCAAAGATGGTGAAGTCTTTTCCAAGGCCTACATTTTTGCCCGGGTGATAAACTGTTCCGCGTTGACGAAGAATGATATTTCCCGAAGCAGCTGCCTGCCCGCCGAAAATTTTTACGCCCAATCTTTTGCTTTGTGAATCGCGTCCGTTTTTTACTGAACCTTCACCTTTTTTATGTGCCATATTCTTAAAATTAAAAAATGATAATTTTTTTGAAACGAAGAAATATTTTTCTCATTTCATATTTTAGCAAAGTATCCTCAGGCGATACCTGTTACTTTTATATGAGTGTATTGAGTACGATGGCCATGTTTTTTTCTGAAGCCTTTTCTCTTTTTCATTTTAAAGGCGATCACTTTTTCCCCTTTAACTAGTTCATTAATTATTTCTGCTTTTACTTTTACAGTTGCATCGCCGCCGATAGAAATTTTTCCATCGTTGTCGTGCAAAAGCACATCAGAAAACTCTACCTCATCACCTTGTTTTCCTGTAAGATGGGGTACATACAAACTCTGGCCTGGTGTAACTTTAAATTGCTGACCGGCGATTTTTACAATGGCAAACATACTTTTCCATTTTTTTTGGAGTGCAAATGTAAGGCAATTTGGAATAATTACTGGTATTAAGATCAATAAAAATCCCCATTTTTATATTTTTTGTCTAAATCATTGTTTTACAATGTAAAAAATGCGCGATTTCCTGATAAGATATTGATGTTTTACATTCGCTTCCTCTAATTTTGGTTTTATGAATAGTGGCAGGAATATTTTCAGGTTTTGCTTTAGCATATATGGGTTTACAATTTTTTTGTTGCTGATGTTTATTTTACTTCCTCTGTTTATATGGGCATTTTTAGAAAAACCAATAAGAGGAGGGAACTTTATTTTTAAAATATCACGCTTTTGGGCAGATGCTTTTTTCCTTTTAGTTGGGATAAGACATTGGAATATATATGAGGAGGTCTATGACAAAAATGAAGAATACATTTTTGTGAGTAATCATATTTCTTATCTTGATATTCCGATGATGATGAAAGTAATACGCGGACAAAATATCCGTATTCTGGGTAAAGCGGAAATGAATAAAATCCCCATTTTTGGATCTATATATAAAAGAGGTACTGTATCAGTTGATCGTGAAAATCCTGATGCCCGTTCCAAAAGTGTGCAACGTCTTATTGATTTTATACATAAAAAAATTTCTGTTTTTATTTGTCCTGAAGGAACTTTTAATACAACGCATCAACCATTAAAGAGTTTTTATGATGGCGCTTTTAGAATTGCAATTGAAACACAAAAACCTATCCTTCCTGTTTTATTTTTAGATACTTATGACCGCTTGAATTATAAAAATATTTTTTCATTGAATCCCGGAAAGTGTCGCGGTGTTTTTCTTGCTCAAACTTCTACAGAGGGTTTGACGATGAATGATGTTCCATTTTTAAAAGAAAAAATTTTTAACCAGATGAAAGAAGCACTGATGAAGTATGGGGCGAGTTGGATTGATCATTAAGAAATATGAATCGGTAAGTATTATAAATTCTCTTTTAAAAAAGAATCTTCAATATTTGTTTGTTCACTGTTGCGCTTGAAGGTGTGCAATTCAAAATGTCGCAGAGGTTGCCAACCTTTCACAGGTACATTTCGGTTTAAGAACTCCATCTCAAAGGTTGGCAACCTTCAATCCGGGGCGACATTTTGAAATCCACTCGCTTAAAGTATATCCCCCCATCCTCAATATATTTGCATCAATGAGCAATGACAATTCTAAAGAGCGAAATTTATTCAACGAAATAATTCAAAATATATCTACCTGGGTAGAAGTGATTTTGCCTTTGGCCCTTCCTAAAACTTATACTTATGCGGTTTCTGAAAAGTTGGTTAAAAAATTACAGATTGGTTCCAGGGCAGAAGTGGTTTTTGGGAAAAACAAAAAATACGCGGGAATTATAAAGTCAATCGGTAAAGAAAAACCACCTTATGAAACAAAGGAAATTTTAAATGTAATTGATGATGAGCCTGTAATTTATCCAAAGCAATTGCAATTCTGGAAATGGATCAGTGAATATTATATGTGCAGTGAAGGTGAGGTAATGGCGGCGGCTTTACCCACACATCTAAAGCTGAGCAGCGAGGCAATATTAATTTTTAATGAAGAATATGGTGAAGATTTTTCTGCTCTTGATGATGAAGAATATTTGCTGGCGGAAGCATTGCTGATTAAAAAAGAACTGAAAATAACAGAAGCGCAGCAGGTAGCAAATATCATTTATGTGTATCCATTAGTAAAGAGATTGATTGAAAAAAAAGTATGCTTCATCTGGGAGTCACTTTCTGATAAATACAAGGAGAAAAAAGAAAATTTTATTTTATTGAATCCAGAGTATTCATCAGATGAAAAATTGAGTAAATTGATGGATGATTTCGGAAGAGCGCCAAAGCAACTTGAATTATTATTAAGCTTTTTGCATCTTTCAAAAACTGAAGGCGAAGTTTCTCAAACGCAACTTTTGAAAAAATCAGGGGCCAGTGCGGCACAATTAAAAGGATTAGTTGATAAGAATATTCTCTTTGTGCAAAGACGAAGCACGGATCGTATTCAATCGCCCCCGAAAAAAATGGAAGTTAATTTTGAATTGAACGATGCCCAAAAAAAAAGCGTTGAATGAAATTAATGCCACATTTGAAAAAAAAGAAGTTTGTCTGGTTCATGGCGTTACCAGCAGCGGGAAAACATTATTGTATATTAAACAAATAGAAAGATTTGTGAAAGAAGGAAAGCAGGTTTTATATCTTCTTCCCGAAATCACTTTAACGGCGCAGATCATCAGAAGATTGCAGCTTTTTTTCGGAGGCAACATTGCTATCTATCATTCTAAATTTAATAATAATGAGAGAATAGAGATTTGGAATAAAATAAAAACAGGTGAATTAAAAATTATTCTCGGAGCCAGAAGCGCTTTATTTCTTCCTTTCAAAAACCTGGGTTTGATTGTGATTGATGAAGAACAAGACTCTTCTTTTAAACAACAGGACCCTGCGCCACGCTATAATGCACGTGATGCCGCCGTTTTTTATGCTTCACTGTTTAATGCAAAAGTTTTAATGGGAAGCGCTACTCCATCTTTAGAAAGTTATTATAATGCGCAAAAGAACAAATACGGATTGGTAACTCTTACTGAAAGATATGGAGGAACCCAATTACCCGAAATAAAAATTATAGATACCAAAACAGTTGCTGCTTCTAAAAAAGGAAAGGTGATGATCTCACCTCAATTAAAAGCAGCTATTGAAGAAACTTTGCAAAAAGATAAACAGGTAATTCTTTTTCAAAACCGTCGCGGGTATGCACCCTTTTTAATTTGCGGTACCTGTGGATTTATTCCTCATTGTGAAAATTGCTCGGTTACATTAACGCTGCATAAATACTCAAATAAATTGCATTGTCATTACTGTGGAAATACTTATCCCAAACCTACTGCCTGCCCGGCATGTGGAAGCGTGAACTGGATGGAAAAGAATTTTGGAACTGAAAAAGTAGAAGAAGAATTGACAGAAGATTTTCCTAACAATAGAATTGCAAGAATGGACGTAGATGCGGTAAAAGGAAAAAATGCGCATGATACTCTGATCAAGTTATTTGAGCAGCACCGTATTGATATCCTGGCCGGAACCCAGATGGTGGTTAAAGGGTTAGATTTTGAAAAAGTAAGCCTGGTGGGTATTCTGGATGCTGACGGATTATTAAGTTTTGCGGATTTCAGGGTGAATGAAAGGGCATTCCAATTGATGGAGCAGGTGAGTGGGAGAGCGGGGAGAAAACTGGAAAGAGGGTTGGTGCTTATCCAGGCTTCCAAGACGAATCATCCGGTTTTGTTGTTTGTACAGCAACATGATTATATCCGGTTTTTTGATTTTGAAATGGAAATGCGAAAGCAATTTTTTTATCCGCCATTCAGCCGGCTTATTAAAATTACTTTGAAGCATAAGTTGAAAGAAGTAGTAATGGAAGCGGCAGATATATTAGGCAATTCTTTACAGAAGGATTTTAATAACATAGTTGGCCCTGCCGCTCCGGTAGTGAGTCGTGTGAGGAATATGTTTTTAATGGAAATATTAATAAAACTACAACAGGATGTTGCACATTTAAAAGTTCAAAAGAAAGTGATTAGCAACCATATTGATTTGTTGAAAGCTGAGAAAAAATTCAGAAGTGTAGTAGTTATTTCCGATGTAGATCCTTTTTAAAAATTCCATGTGAGTTTACTTGCGATTCAAGTGTGCCTGCGAAAATTGTATCTTTGCCATTTAATTAAAAATAATGAGTAGGAAAGGTAAAGTATTAATGGCGATGAGCGGCGGTATAGATAGTACAGTAGCTGCTTTGATGCTTCATGAAGAAGGCTATGAAGTAGTGGGGATCACTATGAAAACATGGGACTATGCCACCAGCGGTGGAAACAATAATAAACAAACCGGTTGTTGCAATATTGATAGTTTTAACGATGCAAGAATGGCAGCAGTACAGCATGGTTTTCCACATTTCATTTTGGATATCCGCAATGAATTTGGCGATTTTGTAATAGATAATTTTGTTGAAGAATATATTGCGGGGCGTACACCCAACCCTTGCGTTTTGTGTAATACACATATTAAATGGCGTGCACTTTCAAAAAGAGCCGATGCGCTTAGCTGCGATTTTATTGCTACCGGCCATTATGCACAAATTCATCAGCATAGCAACGGGAGGTATTTTGTAAGAAAAGGTGTTGATGAAACCAAAGACCAGAGTTATGTTTTGTGGGGATTGCAACAGGATTTGTTGAGCCGTACTATATTGCCTTTGGGCACTTATCGTAAAACAGAGATAAGACAGATGGCTATTGATTTTGGCTATCCGGAACTGGCGAAGAAAAATGAAAGCTATGAAATTTGCTTTGTGCCTGATAATGATTATCGTGGCTTCTTAAAGAGGAAAGTGGAAGGTCTTGAAGAAAAAGTATCGGGAGGATTTTTTGTAGATAAGACAGGGAAGATTTTAGGGCCACATAAAGGGTATCCTTTTTATACTGTTGGTCAAAGAAAAGGATTGGATATAGCTTTAGGAAAACCGGCTTTTGTTACAAAAATTATTCCTGAAACCAACACAATTGTTCTGGGTGATGAAGAAGACCTGAAAGGAAGTGATATGACAGTAAAAGGAATCAATTGGATAAAATATGACGGAATCTCCGATGGGATGGAAGCCACTACAAAAATCAGGTATAAAGATAAAGGTGCGCTTAGTAATCTTTTCACATACGAAAATGGTGTAAAAGTCCGTTTTTATGAAAATGTAAAAGGGATTGCTCCGGGACAAAGCGCTGTTTTTTATGAAGGCGATGATGTAATTGGCGGAGGAGTTATTCAGAGAAATTAAATAAGAATATAGAATGATTGTTTGTCTGCTGATAGCAATGTAATTTCTTATAAAAAAGAAACAAAAAATTCGTGTTAACTTGCCTGATTTCAGGCTGCCCGGCGGCTTGTAACCCTTTAGCAAAACAGTTTAATCCTTCATTATGAGAAAATATTTTATTGGCTCCTTTGTAATTATATTGGTGTTGCTTGCATCATGTAAAAAAGAAGATGCCAATTTTACTTCAGATTCTATCAGTGATTATTTCCCTTTGCAGGTAGGCAAATACATTACTTATAACCTTGACTCTACTGTATTCATCAATTTCGGTCAGGATCAGGTTGTAAATCATTACCAGGCGAAAGATGAGGTGGATGCCCAAATTACAGATAATCTTGGAAGACCGGCATTTCGTATCATACGATATCTGCGTACAGATTCCACCCAACCCTGGGCACCCAACAATGTATTTATGGCAGTCTCTACAAGAAATTCACTTGAATATGTTGAGAATAATCTGCGGTTTCTAAAATTGATGTTGCCTATCAAAGAAGGATTTACCTGGAAGGGGAATTCCTATATTGATACTTATTCAACGGATTTGGACGTCACCTATTTAGACGACTGGGATTATGTTTATGATAGTGTGGGAGTTCCACTTACTATTAATTCCATCAATATTGACAGTACCATTACAGTAGATGAAAGAGATGAATTTTTAGGGCAAGATCCATCTATAGCCGGTACACAATATGCTGAAAAAACTTACTCTATAGAAAAATATGGAAAGGGTATAGGTTTAATTTACCGTGATTTTTTACATTGGGAATTCCAGGGCCCTCAATCTCTAAGTCCCGGCTATACCGGTTATGGAGTTACAATGAGTATTATAGATCACAATTAATCTTGTATTAAAATTTAAAAACAATACGATTGACTGATTTTTATTTTTACAAAAAAACAATCTATTTATTGAAGCCTTTCGTTACCTGTTTTTTATGAATAAAAATTATATCCTGTTTTTATTATTCCTGTTTTTTTCTCATTATAGTTCTGCGCAGTTTACCAGATATGTAGTGAGATTCAAGGATAAATCCGGAACTCCATTTTCAATAAATAATCCTTCCCAATTTTTATCTGCAAGGGCAATTGCAAGAAGAGCAAGGCAACATATCGCGATTGATGAAACAGATTTGCCGGTAGTTCCACGATATATGGATAGTGTCCGGCTGGCAGGAAACGTAACTATTCTAGATGAATCAAAATGGCTTAACCAGGTTTGTATTGCCACAACAGATTCTGCAGCATTGGAGAAGATCAATAGTTTTCCGTTTGTAATAGCTACCCAACCGTTAAAGAGATTAGCTAACTCTCAAAATGTTCCAAAAAACAAATCGGCCGGAAATGTGGCCGAAAATAATTTTAATGAGCAAGCAAATAATGTTAAGAATGTTACCTCTCCCTCCGGAATTAAAGGAGATTATTATTCTTATGGAAATTCTTATGACCAAATACATATTCATAATGGTGAATACCTTCATAATAAAGGGTTTCATGGCGAAGGAATGTTGATTGCCATACTTGATGCAGGGTTCTATCATTATCTTACCTTACCAGCTTTTGATAGTGTTAATATTAATCGCCAGGTATTAGATACCTATGATTTTGTAGATAACGTGACGAGTGTGAATGAAGATTTCTATCATGGTATGATGGTTTTTTCAATCATTGCCGGAAATATCCCTGGTCAATTGGTTGGAACCTGTCCTAAAGCAGATTTTTTATTGTATCGCTCGGAGGATGTGTCTTCCGAATCACCTGTTGAAGAACAATATTGGGCTGCCGCTGCAGAACGTGCTGACAGCGCAGGTGCTGATGTGATTACTACTTCACTTGGATATGATACGTTTGATAATCCGGTTTTTGATTATACTTATGCCGATATGAATGGACATACTTCTTTAATAGCTCAGGAAGCTACAATAGCTGCAAGAAAAGGAATGATTGTATTGGCTGCCGCCGGTAATGAAGGAAACAGCGCCTGGCATTTTATTACGACACCTGCCGATGCGGATAGCATCATTAGTGTGGGTGCCGTGGATAACACAGGAGCATCTGCCTCATTCAGTAGTTATGGGCCTTCCAGTGATGGAAGAGTAGAACCTGTAGCGGCTTCGGTAGGAGAAGGAGCTTTCGTATCATCTACCACCGGGCCGATAGTTTCTGGGAATGGGACATCATTTGCCACACCCAATCTTGCTGGTTTGGTTACCTGTCTTTGGCAGGCATTTCCTGATTTTACCAATATGGAAATCATAAATGAAGTAAAAAAAAGCAGTAGTATTTATAATGATCCCGATGATCGGATTGGATATGGTATTCCGGATTTTCAAAAGGCTTACGATGATTTATATCAGCAAAATATTTTACGCAAAGCGGATTCTACTTTGGGAAATAAGAACATCAAAGTTTACCCGAATCCATTTAAGGATCAATTTACCGTTTTAATAAAATCATTAAATACTTCTACCGGAACTTTCAGGCTTT
>DASSHD010000448.1:0-13745 GCA_035693085.1 Hanamia sp.
AATTTGTTGATTTACTGATTGGCTTTAGTGATGGAAGATTTTATATACACAGGCACAAGTATGGCTACACAAAAACCTTATGTTAAGAAATTTTTTAAGAAATGCAGAATTGCTACTGCAAAGACAATTGCAGTGCATGAACAAATAAACAGATTTTTTATTTTATTTAAATGCAGTAATTTTTTAGGATATCCCCAAAAGAATAATAAAATAAAATGTTGCTTTTGAAGCATTAAAATACACTACTCCCGTATTTGTCCATTCCCTTTTATCACCCACTTTTCTGTAACTAATTTCTCCAAAGCAAATGGCCCGCGTGCATGGAGCTTTTGGGTGGAAATTCCAATCTCTGCTCCAAGGCCAAATTCTTCACCATCCGTGAAACGGGTAGAAGCATTGGAGTAAACGGCTGCTGCATCTACTTCTTTTAAAAACCGGGCGCATTGTTTTTTATTTTCTGAAATAATGGCCTCCGAATGTTTGGTAGAATATTTTTGAATGTGCTGCAAGGCCTCGTCTGTATCTTTCACAATTTTCACAGCACATTTAAGGCTTAAAAATTCACGGCCAAAATCTTCAGGCGTTGCTGTTGCGAGGTTTGGATACCCTTTTAATAACCGGTGAGCTTTTTTATCTGCAAATATTTCCACATGATATTTATCCATTCCCGGTTTTAATTTTTCCAAAAATGCAGGAGCAATCTTTTCATCCACCAAAATAGCATCCACCGCATTGCAAACTGATGGCCTCGAAACTTTTGCATTAACCACAATGTCAACCGCCTTTTTTATGTCCGCTTCTTTCTCCACATAAATATGGCAAACACCTGCGCCCGTTTCAATTACCGGTACCCGGCTATTTTCGCGCACATACCGGATAAGGCCATCAGAGCCGCGCGGAATGATCACATCTACATAACGGGTAGCCGTAAACAATTCTTTCACCGCCTCCCTGTCGGACGGCAAAAGGGTGACACAATTGGGATTAATATCATTTTTCAAAAGTGCATTTTTGATAACCTTTATCGCAGCCTTATTCGTTTCGTCAGCATCGCTGCTGCCTTTGAGCAGGCAACCATTTTGGCTGCGCAGACACAAAGCGGCAATGTCGAAAGTTACATTTGGCCTTGATTCAAATACAGCGCCTACCACGCCCATCGGAACGGAAATTTTTTGTAATTGCAAACCATTGGGCAAAACTCTTTCCTGCAATTTTATACCTGCAGGGTTTGGCAGTTTGCTGATGTTGCGGATGCTATTGGCAATGTTTTTTATTCGTTGTTCGTTCAGCATTAAACGATCATTGCGCGGATTATCCGGATCTTGTTTTGCAAGGTCTTTGGCATTCGCTTTTAATATGTTTGCGGAATTTTCCAAAAGTCCATCTGCTATTGATTGTAAGGCAGCTTTTATCTGCTTGTCGGTGCAGTTTCGTAAATCAACAGCGGCCTTGTATGTTTTTATAATAAGAGGTTCAACGGGTTGCATGTTCTGTTTTTTGGTTCAAATATTTTTTTCTTTATTTATTAAAAAATGAATTAAAAAAGCACAATATCATCTGCATGGGCGGCCATCACATGTTTTATATGCAGGTTTTGGCGCAGCGGTTCAGCCGCAATCTTTACCTTAGCCACACCGATAATTTTTTCTTCATCATTCATAATCTGCACTACTTCGCCCGCAGCAAATTTACCCTGAACATTGGTAACGCCAACTGTTAATAAACTGCGGCGCTGCTCCAATGCCTTCACTGCTCCTTTATCCACCGTAATGCTTCCAATAGTAATGCTGCCACTTGCCAGCCATTTTTGTCTTGCTTTTAAATTGCTTTGCTGTGCTGTAAATATACTTCCATTGTTTCCTGCAAGCGCGTCTGCAAAAGGGTTCTCGCCCGACAATCCACAAATGATCACCTGGATACCCAGCGAAACCGCTAACCTGGTAAAGGTGAGTTTGGAAACCATTCCACCAAGACCAAGACTGCTTTTTTCTTTTTTTACATAGCTCATCGCCGTGCCGTCAATCTTTCCGATAATAGGAATGATTTCTCTTTTCTCATTTAAAAAGCCACCGACCGAAGTACAAATAATAAGGCTATGTGCATTAAAGCCAATTGCTATCAAAGTGGCCAGTTCATCGTTATCTGAAAATTTTAATTCCACATTGCTTACAAGGTCGTTTTCGTTTACAACAGGTACTATTCCATTGTTCCAAAAAGTTTCAAATGTTTCTTTCAGTTGAATAAACTGCGGGCGATTACTGAAATGAAATCGTTCGCAAAGCGCCTGTGCCACCGGTATTTTATAGTCGGCAAAATATTTCTGATACAATTGTATCAAAATGGGATTACCAATAGCTGCAGCGGCTTTTCTTTCACTTAAAGTTCCCTTATAATGCTGAATAAACGCCTTGCCGCTGCCCACTGCGCCACTGCTCACCAACACCACATTATATGTTTTTGAAAGATCGGCAATAGACGCCGCCACTTTTTTAATAACCGGTTTCCTGATCACTCCATTTTCATCTGTTATGGAAGCGGTGCCCAGTTTAATTACAATTACCTGCTTTTGCATTTGGCAAAAATATTGATTAAGGAATAATTAAAAAGCCACCGCCATAATTATTATACTTCCTCCGGATGGAAATGTGTATGATTTTAATTTGAGCTAAAGCTCAAATACCTTTTGCCACGAATTACACAGATTTACACGAACCTGCCTTAGCCGGCAGGCAGGTTAAGTTTGTTACACAAATTCATCCAGCGTAAAGTATAACTTCATTTATATGGAATTGGTTTCGTGGTTTGCTTTTTCACGAAACATTGTAAAATAAGAATTGGAGGAAATTGCCTGTCTGCCGATAGCCTGCCTGACGGTAGCTATCGTATGGACACAAGTGTTATGGCAACTAAGGGGTGAAAAATTGAGTGGGTGAAAATCTATTGCCACGCCCTTCAGGGCGTGGATTGTAATAAGAATTCATATTGGCTTTAGCCAAAAAGAATAAATGTTAGGCTAAAGCCGATTGTGTTTATTCCTTTGCCCCTGCTCTAAAGAGCAGGGCAATTAAAACAGAAGATGTGTCCACGCAGTAGCTGACGGTAGTCAGGGTAAATTTGTTTACTGTTTGACTTTTCATAAATGAATATTTCACATAGATAGTCACAAGCATAACTAATCCGCAAAAATCTTTGCTATCAAGCTTGCGCCAACAGGAGGGAAAAATTAGTTGGCTATTATCAATAACATTTTCTCCTGACTTCCTCACTGGGACACCCAAGGCAAATCAAACAGTTTTAGTAAATCAGTTTGTTCCTGATTTTTGATTAGTAGCCTTGTGTGTTTAGTATGAGAGTAAGGAGTGGTTATTGTCAGTGCGTAAATTGTTTTTAGGATGCCAATTGTTGTCTTGTCCTAAAATAGGTTTACAAAAATTAAGTGTAAAAATCTTCAAAACACATCCTCAAATCTATTCTCCCTTGCTCGTGTCTTCACGAAACATTCTTAAAACCAGCATGATCCTGTAAAAACCATTGTGAAGACACCAACCGGGCAGGGGCTCAATACCGATAAAGACTCTTTCATTTTTCCGAAGACCAAACAAAAGATGAAATAACGTACATTCGTATTCAAGCAATCCTTCATCATTTTATGAAAAGAATCCTGTTATTCATTCCATTTTTTTTCTGTTTTACTGTCTATGCCCAGAAAGAAAAATTAGCTAAATCTTTTATTGAAAATTTCAACGATCCTGTTTTACATAATTTCAGGTATGGCTCTACCGGAAATAAAGCTGCCTTCAAATGGCAATCTGGTGTTGCTTCCAAAACGGAACCCGGCTCTAAAGTGTTGTTGCTTAAAATAGACCCGGCGGACAGCGCAGGTGCCGGGCGCGGCCCGGAGATTATATCAAATGACTTTACTTATTTTGGCAGGTATAGCGCCCGGTTGAAAGTTCCGCACGTAAAGGATGTTCAACCAAATGTGGGGGCTGTGGTTGGTTATTTTACGTACTATATGGATAGTGTATATGGGCTTAGTGAGATAGACTTTGAATGGCTGATTTCCGACCCCTCTATTATTTACATAGGTACCTGGACGGGCTATAGCCCCACACTTAAAAGAATTGGCAGAACTATCAATTTAGCTAAGGGAATCATTTACAATACGATTTATAAAAAAGGTTATCAGGGAGAACCGACTGCGTTAACCGGTGCTCAAAACCAGCCCGAAACCATTGAGGCGATTCCCAGCTACGATGCTTCCTCCCAATTTTATACTTACGGATTTGACTGGCATCCTGATCGCCTTACGTGGTGGATGCTCAACCCCGCAAACGGTAAGAAAATCATTTTGTGGGATTACCAGGGATCTCAAAGAGGCATCCCTCAGCATCAATCGTATTACCGCATGAACTTCTGGCATACGAACAATTGGGGCGTTGAAACAAATCTTAACGCAATTGAGCAACCGTTGCACCCTTATGAACTGGAAGTGGACCAGATGTTGTATGACCCGTTCAAAAGCCTTACTTTTGATCCACCTGTTAAATGAAAACACCAGGTAACCACCCTTTGAAAATATATCTTCGCCATCTATTGGTTTTAGCTGCTATCATTTCCTTTTCATGTGCCTACGCGCAACCCATTACCGGTTCCTGGAAAGGTAAGATTGATCATAAAAATGTAGAACTCAAAATAATAAAAAACGGGGACAGCCTCACGGGTACCAGTTACTATTACCTATCCCCCAATAGTTACAGGCGGTATAGTATCAAAGGCTATTTTGATGACCGGGACAATAGTGTGGTATGGTGGGATGATCAATTGATTGAAGAGAAAAACAGTAACCAGTTTTTGACCGCAAAGCGTGCCACGCCTTATCGCTCCACAGCCGATTTTAATTGCCCCGGTGGTACCAAAATGTACCTCAATGGAAAGGCCGCTTTAGAAGATGATGAAGCGCAGCCAGTGGGGCCTGTTGACCTGCAAAAATCCACTGAGCATACTTTCAATGATGAATGGGATTTTGTAATTGATAATTATACCGTTGGCGCCAACGACCCCGGATTGATTGACAGTATTGGTAAACTGGCTTTTGTAAAACCGGTACCTCGTGCACCAACCCTGGTGGAGCAAGCGCAGCCAAAGCCATCTTCCAGGCCTGTGACTAATCTGCCCAACAAGCAGATTTTCGTTCCTGCCATCACCAACAAACCAACTGTAGAACCAACGCCGGAACCGGTTGTCGCCAAGGTACCGTTAACCAATGAACAAAAGTTCGCCACACGTATCAAACAAGTTGTGCAGGAGATACCGGTAAGTGGCGATTCTATCGAATTGCGGTTTTATGATAATGCCATAGTTGATGGCGACTCCATCGCTATTTTTCTAAACAACCGGTTGATGGCTGAACATATTCGCCTTACGGAAAAAGCGTACACCATAAAACTGGCTGTTGCAACCTTGCAGGAATCAAACGAGTTGGTGATGGTCGCGGAAAATCTCGGATCCATTCCTCCGAATACGTCACTGATGGTTGCCAACGTGGATGGGAAACGCTATGAAGCAAGATTAGAAAGCACGGAGCAAAGCAGTGCTGTTATCCGGTTCGTGCGTAAGAAACAATGAAGTCTTGCCTCACCCCCTAACCTTCTTCGACGGGCTTAGAATGACAGGAAGGGGGGAATGAAGCCACCATCATCGTCATTGCGAGGAGCTACTAAAAATCATTATCGGTTTTGTAAGATCACATGGTAACACGGCAATCTGTTTATTATGGAATGAGTTTTCATAGCAAGAAACAAGCCCATTTGCTGACGAAGAGTACGCCTCACCCCCTAACCCCCTCTCCCAAAGGAGAGGGGGAAGTACACCCTCGCGATTCATCATTTTCCCATCATTGCGAGGAGCTACTAAAAATCATTATCGGCTTTGTAAGTTCGAATGGCGATGTGGCAATCTGTTTATAATGTGATGAAGTCTTTGAGAGGAAACTATTCAACCACAGAAACAGTAAACGGACATATAACCAGGATTTTCATTTTAGTATCATCATCCCCTAAACCCGTGTCTTCACGGGTTTCTTCCTATACCATAATTCAGCACAAGGATCATTCTTCTTCCACTGATCTCCGAACCTATCATTGTTCGTTACTTTGGTTTTAGCAGATGGCTCTTTGTAGAAACAGTAAACGGACATATAAGGAGGATTTTCATCCTGCCCGGTCGGGACGCTTGCTTTTCGCGGCCAGTATAACCTCACCCCCTCTCCTTCTTCGACAAACTCAGAATGACAGGAGAGGGGGGAAGTGCACCCTGCCACCTCATCATTTTTCCCGTCATTGCGAGAAGTCTGTAAGGTCATTATCGGTTTTGTAAAATCATGCGGTCCCGATCTTCCTTCGGGATGGCAATCTCGCGGCAAAAGACATTTGAGCTTTAGCCCAAATTAAAATCATTTCTTTACCGGCATTGACGCGCCTGAAAGGTCAATTGATTTAAGCGTACTTAAAGGATGGTTCTTATTGAATTCAGAAAGATAAGGATCATAAGTAAAATAAATTACTTTTTCTGAAACGGGACATACAAAAATGGCAAAGCTTTTATGCGAATCGTTTTTAATACTCTTCATTACATTCCGTAATTTCAACATCACCGGTTTTACCATTTCTTCCGGGTATTCGTTCAATAATTCAACTTCTGCTTCCTTTGCACGATGGGCTAAAATATTTTTCAAAACATCCGGATTTTTCATCTTTGGTTCAAACTTGATAATAATTGAAATCCGGGGATTGTGTTCCTTATATTCCGGCAACGAATAAATGTCGTGTGGACGATGTTGGTTTTTAATCATTGGTAATGAATTTGATGCAAAAATAATTTCCAAAAGATTTTAAAAAAATGATTTTCATCATATTTAAAATTCAGATTGGTCATATTTTACTATCTGCATGAAGAAGTAATTGTATAAAAAGGAAAGAATAATGCAATCACATTCCTTTTTTAATACCATATTTACCACGAAAGAAAAAGACCAAATGAAGGTGGGATAAATATTAAATTCAATGTTGTTTTATACTTCCGCCGGCATTTTACCTTACGGCCTGTTTGGTAATAAAATCATGCATAACTGTACACCCTTGTTGTTTAATTACTTTTTACATTTTAAAATCTTCTTTTTTTATCTTTTCTCTTCCCCGGAAAAATTATTGATGTTATTGAGGGTATATGTATTTTTAATTTTCTACCATCGTATATAATAAACAACACAACGTTACGTCAATGCGGAGAGGGAGAGATTCGAACTCTCGGAGGTTTGAGCCTCAACGGTTTTCGAGACCGCCCCATTCGGCCGCTCTGGCACCTCTCCTGAATAAACAAAGAACGGATGTTCTGTATTACTGTGAATAGTTTCGTGGCATTCATATTTTACCTGAAGATTTTTACAATCCTTTTTCCTCGCGCAAATATCCCCTTATGCCATTATCACTTGCCACTGCTGTGAAATTCAGTTTTCCCTTCAAAGGTATATTAAATGTACAATTCCGTTTTAACAAAAGCGTAAGCGGACACCCGCGCTAAACTCATGGACGACAACCTCGCGCCTAAGTGGAGATTTTTATTTTTCATTTAGTCCTGAAACCAGGCATCGGCGGCCATTACGTGTTCCGTAAATTTTATTATTAACTTTGAAACACCTTAATCAACATCAGCCTGGTAAATCATCATTAGAAATAAAATTTAAAAATTGTTTAAATGAAAATCGTTACTGTATTAAAGCAGCTAATCATCCTTTTATGTATCATCTCTATTTGCCCGAAAGTAAATGCCCAGGGCTTTTTGCGGACTGATGGAAAACAAATTGTAAATGACAACGGAGCGGTTTTATTAAAAGGCATTGGACTTGGCGGATGGATGTTGCAGGAACCATATATGTTGAAGCTATCAGGTATCGCAGTCAATCAACAAGACATCAGAGCTAAAATCGAAAAGCTGATCGGCAAAGAAAAAACAGAGCGCTTTTATGATGCCTGGTTAAAGGATGGTATGCAAAAATCGGATGTGGATTCTTTAAAAGCCTGGGGATTTAATTCTATCCGGTTGCCGATGCATTATGATCTGTTTACACCGCCGGTTGATAAAGAACCTCAAAAAGATAAAAATACCTGGCTCAAAAAAGGGTTTGAGCTTACCGATAGTCTTTTGAAATGGTGCAAGGAAGACGAGCTATATCTCATCCTCGACCTGCATGCTGCGCCGGGCGGACAAGGCCACGACCTTCCCATAGCCGACCGCGATTCTACGAAACCTTCCTTGTGGCAAAGTGAAGCCAACCGCGAAAAAACTATTGCCTTATGGAAAAAGCTTGCAGCGCGTTATAAGAATGAAAAATGGATTGGCGGCTATGATGTGCTGAACGAGCCAAACTGGTCTTTTGAACATCCGGGCGACAAAAAAAATCATGGAACCAATGACACCGTAAACGCACCTTTGAGAAAACTACTGATTGATATTACAAAAGCCATCCGTTCTGCAGATACCAACCATATTATTTTTATTGAAGGAAACGGATGGGCCAATAATTATGCAGGTCTGATGCCTCCCTGGGATAAAAACCTTGTAGTAAGTTTTCACAAATATTGGAATAAAAACGATGTGGCTTCTATTCAAAAATTTTTGGACATACGGGATAAATACAATGTTCCGTTGTGGCTGGGAGAATCAGGAGAAAATAATAATGAATGGTACCGGGAAGCTATTCAGTTAATGGAAAGCCATGATATTGGCTGGTGCTGGTGGCCATTAAAAAAGATAGGAGTGAATAATCCTTTTGAAGTGAAGATGCCGGCAGGCTATGCGGCGCTTATTGAATACTGGAAAGGCAAAGCTCCTAAACCCTCTGCAGAGCAGGCTTATAAAGCGTTGATGCAATTAGCCGGAAACTATAAGACAAAAAATTTGGTGGTTCATTATGATGTATTGGAGGCAATGTTTGCGAAGGATAAATAGATGCCGTTTTTACGATTGTTGCATCGGGTGCGCAGAATGTCACCACTGGCGCAGTGTTGAAGGCCTGCAACTTCTAATACAAGGGATAAATTCCCATGTTACAAAATCGGTCGTGCCGATGGCACTTTGTGGATAAACCTACTTCAAATGCCGTAGGCATGGACGATTTTGTAACCCTGGCTTTAGCCGGCGATAACTAAGAATGGAAGGTAATATAACTCCAACTCTAGTAGCATGAAACCAGCACTGGCGCAGGTCTCCAGACCTCTGACTGTTCGTTACTAAGCTTGACTGTATCGTCATGTCCGCCTCACCCCCAGCCCCTCTCTGTCATCCTGAGCTTGTCGAAGGGAAGAGAGGGGGAAAGTCCAACAACAGAAACAGTAAACCAACTAATAACGAGGATTTTCATTTTTCCCGTCATTGCGGGGAGCCTTTAAGATCATCTTGGCGATGTGGTAATCTGTTTTTATGTGATGAGTTTTTATAGCAAAGAGTAAGCCCATTTGCTGACGAAGATTACGCCTCACCCCCTAACCCCCTCTCCCAAGGGAGAGGGGGAAAGTGTACGGCAACAGAAACAGTAAACCAACTAATAACGAGGATTTTCATTTTTCCCGTCATTGCGGGGAGACTGTAAGATCATCTTGGCGACAGCCTGTCCCGATCTTCCTTCGGGATGGCAATCTGTTCATTATGAGTACGCCTCACCCCCTAACCCCCTCTCCAAAAGGAGAGGGGGAAAGTGTACAACGGCAGAAACAGTAAACCAACTTATAACGAGGATTTTCATTTTTTCCGTCATTGCGGGGAGCCTGTAAGATCATCCTGGCGACAGCCTGTCCCGATCTTCCTTCGGGATGGCAATCTGTTCATTAGGGGATTAGTGTTCATTGCCAGGAACAAGTCCGAAGATTGTCGAACATAACCCCTTTGTTGGCGCAAGCTAATCTCACGAGGGACGTCCTCGCGCAAAAGAAGGCCGCCCCAAAGAATAAAAAAAACCACCCGAAAGTGGTTCTAATTTTACCATTTGCCATGTTCTTTTACACCACATTGATGGCGCCGGTAAAAACACTCGTGGCCACTTCCCTCTCATTTTCGGAGATGAAGCCCAGCCAGGTCTGCACCTGCTTTCCGGAAAAAGCAGATACGTCAAAGCCTGCAGTGCCGGCGCTACGGTCAGGGCCCGCGGCTGTAAAGATGCTTTGCTGCAACTCTTCACAGTACACTACCATGATGGCTTTGTCCGAATCCTTAGCTTTACCCGAACCGGCATTGTTCAGCCAGCTAAACGTTACGATGCCTGCAGCTCCGGCTGCTGCTGCGGGGCTACCTGCATTCGGCATGTCGCCGCGGCTCACCAGGATATTGCTATAGTCTATAGCATACGCCGGGTACACGCCGGTGATCCCATTGCGCAGGTTGTAACTCATTGCGCTGTTAGTGCCGGTCATTTTTACCGCAAAACTCTTAAAGCTGATGGCGAATAAATTCGACAACGGCTGTTGGAATCTCGCGATAATGCCAAATTTTACCTGCTGTTCCTTTTGTCTTTGGCTGGTGGTAGTGGTTCTGCGGTTGCCTTTGCTGCGCATATAATCTATGCCTTTCCAGCTTCCGCCTACTACGTTGCCTACCTTGCCTGAGAATCCGCCGAGGATTCCCTTTTGAATGGTTCCCATAATAATTGAATTTAGGGGTTATTAAAAATGGTTTAAAAACGGGTTGCTGCTGATCTTGTTTATTTGCATGGGCAACCTGCTGATATAACGGCGCACGTAATTAAAAAAGTATTGATTATCAAATATTTACGGCTGATTACCCACGCTTTCAACAACATTCTTCCTGCTACCCACACCTGCTATATCTTTCCGGACATTGCAAGGCATTACCGGTGTTTGCCGGCACTTTTTTGCATTTTTAACCTGGTTTTTGTTCGGGTCTTCTTCGGGTCTCATTCGGGTCTCGTTCGGGAAATGGCTTGGGCGGGTTAAGAAAGTGTATTACCCATACCTTAAAAAATCAAAAGATGGATTAAAAAAGAGGCGAAGGAGCCTCTTACATTCTTCCTCACAGATCCGGCTAGGTCAGTGGCAATAATGAGCCTGTACAAAAGGAACTTGTATAGTTTGTGTAACAAATTCAACCTGCCTACCGGTTAAGTTGGGTTCGTGCAAATCCCTGTCTGAATGGCTTCAGCCAGGCAGGCGTGAAATCCGTGGCAAAAAATTTAATTCGTGCAAATTCGTGGAATTCGTGGCAAAAAGCATTTGAGCTTTAGCTCAACAGTTTTAATCCGTGCAAATCCCTGTCTGAATGGCTTCAGCCAGGCAGGTGTGGAATTCGTGGCAAAAACATTTGAGCTTTAGCTCATCAAAAAGTATTTGTCATATAAATCCCCGGAAATTATGAATTATATAAAAAAAGTATTTATATTCGGTAATACTATTTGCTTTCCTGTAATACCGGGTATTATTTTAATCACCATTAAAAAAACCAAGATGAATAAGAAAGTAAACAGCGGGAATCCTGTTCCTGCAAAATCGCCATACACGGCGACACCCAAAACCAACTTTGTAAAAACAGCAACTCCTGCTGCGAACAAAATGCAAATTAAAACGGATGCGGATCAGCAGAAGCTGGTACAAAGCCTGGCTACCTCCGGGGAAGAAACCTCCAATGAATTTTCTGTCTGGAGAAGCACACGGCAGATTATTGATGAGTTTCCCGTTTGCGAAAAATCGTTGTACAACTGGCGCCAGGCCGGTATTTTGCCCCACGGGCTCCTGGGCAGTAAGATCATGTATAACCGCACACTGATCGAAAAGATATTAAAGAGCCGTTGGAACGCAGGGCTCGTGTTGATGCATTTCTTTTTGGATCTATTGCCAATTTGTTGACTCCATCTATTATAGCCGGTGGAAGAACTTTTTTAAATGATCGCGGTTTGTGCAGACATGAAGCGGGGCTAACCCAGCAACGTTATGCTATGAGCAGAATACAATATTCTTAGGTGCAAAATAAGAATAGGATTTTTTAATTATTTAAACACTATGACGGAAGCGTGTCCTACCCCGTTCCCTGGCGCAGCGTCCGATTGTGATATTTTATAAATTGCAATCCGGATATGATTAAGGCTTACTAACAGTTAAGCATATACGCAAGCTTTATACTCTTTTATTCATGTCTCTTTTCAATTCGAACACGGGCGGATGATTACGCTAAGTCCCTGCTGGGAGAAGGATATGCTTGCACCAACAGGAGGATTTTCATTCTGCCCGATCGGGGCGCTTGCCTGCCGCGGCCTGGACGATTTAGTAACCTCACGTCCTAAACCCGTGTCTTCACGGGTTTCTTCCTGCGCAATAGTTTAATACAAGGATCATTCTTCTCACCACTGACGCAGTCTCCTGCCCTGTGACTGTTCATTACTTTAATTTCAAAAGATGGCTCCTGGCAGAAGCAGTAAACGGACATATAAGGGGGATTTTCATTCTGCGTGGCCGGGAGGCTTGATTTCCGCGGGTGGTAAGACCTCACACATGTTGGCGCAAGCCTTCGTCGTGTCGTTTATATTAAAGTGAAAATACAAACTTAATTTTTAATTATAGCGGACGCTTGCGCTAATTCACTAAACATAACTTTGCGCCAAGTGAGAGGAGATAGTTTAAAGTGACTTGATGCCATTGGCCGGGAGACCAGATAGCGGCATTTACTTTTTGAAACGAACACCAACGAAGGCTGAAAATAGTAGGCAATTCTTTACGGGGAAAAATTAAATAGTCTATAAATGATTAATAGGAAGTATTACTTTTGACGTGCTAATTTTTCCCGCAATGTTTTACAATTTCAACTAAAAAGACTGATGCTAAAAGCTTTGGTTCTTCTTTATGAAGAAATAAAAAAGAACATTCGGCGGAGGAAGAAAAGGAATAATTCCTTGTAATAGCAGGGGTATTGGAGTAAAGCGGATGAAAATATTATTTTAAAATTAAAATATAAAATGAAGAATACATCTAAAATTTATTGTAAACATACTGATTTTAAAAAACAGAGATTAGCTTTATGATTTCAATGAATATTTTGAAAAAATGCCTGCAGATATTTTTGTTTACAGGTATATTCACATTCATTGCAATTGCTGCTTCCGCACAAAAAAAGAAACATGAAGTTCGCGCGTTTCACCCCTATGTACGGCCTCATTCTATAGAAATCCGGACGTTGAATGATACCCTGATACCTGAATTGGTAAATAAGGTAGCGTCATATACCTATACGATAGACCGGAATAATTTTCTGCTCAGCCGAAACTTCAACCTGGAACCTATTAGAAACGCTTTACCGGCTATTGAAAAAAGATTAGATGGTTTTAAATTAAGGTTTGAGCAAAAAGGGCAAAGTATGAACCTTCGGGGACTGAACAGTGCCACCATATTATTGGGAGAAACCTCAAAAAAATTAACTGACTATAAAGCGGTCCTTACGGATTACAACGTCCAGTTAACAAGTAGCGGGAAGACTATAAATAAGATACTCAGCGACTCGGCTCTTACCCAATTGGTATCCGATTCCGTGCTTAATGACCAGATACATGACGTACTTACCGAAGGCAGAAATTTAGATACCCTGCAAAAACTGACCCTCGCAAAAGTGAATTTATTACGCAGCCGGGTTTCTGTTAGTTTATTCCAGGCAAATGATATTGTATCCGATATGGTTTATTTAACTATATC
>DASSHD010000449.1:0-5076 GCA_035693085.1 Hanamia sp.
TGAAGGAGCTATCATCACTGCCAATGCAACCGAAAATGCCAATTACAATAACATAAAAGATAACCAAACAGCCATTCAAAGGGCTCAGGAAGCTACCATTGTTGTGGTTGACCAGGTAAATCAAATACAGAACAAAATCTATAAAGGGTTGATGCAGGTAAGTTCGGTATTGAAAAATGCTTACCAGGTTAAAGAGTGCCTGCAGGCATTAAACGACATTCTTTCATATCAAAGCGATATGCTTTCAGAAGCGAAACAAAATCCATTAGCCCTTGCTTTTGCACTAAAAATTCAAAATGAGATGGCTAATAAAGCTACGGCCTATTATGCCAGCATCAGCGCCTTTATATTAAAGTCCAATACAAAAGATTTATTAATGGAAGCAGGAGAAAGAAGTACGCTGTTATACAAGATACTAGTGGATTTGAATACCCTCAGGGCAATGGCAGCCTATTCCTATTATAAAGTCCACCTGGCAGTATTGCAGGGGATCATCAACAACTTTAATCCATTCAAAGGCTATGTGGATATTGACAAGAAAATAGTAAAAGACCTTCTTGCTAACTGGAAACATTAATCATGAAGACGAAATATATTTTATTGATTATCCTGATAATTTCTTTCTTATTTATGAAAGCAGAAGCACAACCGAATATATGGGACATCCCTGCAACGGAAGCATTGATATCACATAACAAGACCAATTTTGCTGATAACAAAACTGCTAAAGAAAATCAATTGAAATCAACCGTAACAGTAGGTATCCTTAAAAATACAAAAGATAAATGCAAGCAATTAATTGATTCATTAGATAAGCGCCTGAATTCTTTATATATCATTTTAGCGGATGCAACCCTTGCAATACAAGTGTCTAAAATACTAGCTGACATTTACGAATACCAGGCTGAATCTTTTCAGTTAATTCTGAAATATCCATACACTGCTTTTTTATATTATAACAATCAGCAGAAAATTATAAAAGATGCGGAAAGCCTTCTCAGCCTGATTTATATGGTGGTACTTTCTTACGGAGATATTGGTAAAATGAAAGTCTCTGAAAGAAAAATAGTTTACACCCACATCATCATGCAGATGGGTTATCTGAGGACAAAATGCAGTGCATTAGACGGACAATTAAAGATGATTGATTTTTCAGAAACTTATAAAAATTCAAAGGGTTGGAATTACATCAACATGGATAAAAGTAAGGTTGATGAGATTTTTAATAATTGGAAACATTAATTAATAAAAAAATGAGAAAGGCATTTTTTATCATAATTGTTTTAGCAGTTCTTTTCATTAAAGCAAAGAGCCAGGGTATCGTGTATCATCAGGACTTAATGCAGCGGGTGGCGGAAAATACGGCGGATAAACAAAGCTGGCTATTGCTTTATAATAACAGCCTTGATACCATCCAAAGCCACAGAAAGAAAGTGTTGACCAACTGGAGTACCATTGAGGCGGTACAACAAAAGATTTATAAAAGCCTCACCAATGTGGATGATGGCATCAAACAAAGCAGGCAGCTTTATTATATAGCACTGAAAGTGCCGAAGATTTTTGAAAATATACTAGAGGCAAGCAAGATTGCGATTGGAAAACCTTACTTAGTTGTTTATTGGAATGGTACCGGACAATTGTTGATTGACAAAATCCTGTCCCTGCAAAATTTTGTAAGCGATTTCATCATGAGCCATGACAATGATTCTTTGCTGATAGACCAAACCACCCGTGACCAGCTTTTATGGACTGTTTATAACCAGGTTAACACCATTTATAATATCAGCAACAACATGGTTTACCAGTTCCGGCAGTATTCACTTCAAATGGCTATCAATAAAGTGGTGCCGTATCAATGGTATATCAATCTCGATAAGGGCATTACTCAACAAATTTTAAATAACGCAAAATTTAGGTAATGAGAAAAATGAATTTCTTTCTAATAATGATAACCTTTTTGTTGTTGCCTAATTTTTTGTTGGCGCAAACAGTAACACCGGTACAGGATAAAGCCAACAACGGGCAGTTGAAACGAATGGTCTTCAATCAATGGGATGACTGGCAACCCACTCCAAATACCAACTGGTTAGGGCTTCCTAAAAACCCCATAGGGTGGTTTTATTGGAGGGTACTTCATCATGCTTATTGGAATGGTAAAGACAAACGTCCATGGAAAACCGGGGGCCAATTTCAACAAAATTATTTATCTCTTTTAGTGCAAAAAAACTTTGATAGAAAAATGGTTGATACCACAAATAAAATGATGGAAACTAACCTTGCTACAGCTTTAAGTATGACTGGCGGCATAGCTGATTTACCCTATCAGCTTTATTTTGAAAATAAGTTTGCCGGTCTATACCAGGACGTTACCAATTATTATGAAGCCTTGCAAACAAAATATCCTGCTTCCTTTAACCTTATGATGAATTCTTCAAATGGAAAAAGATACATAGAGTTTCTCGATGTAGAAAAGAACCGGATTGAAACGATACATGAACTTTTCGTTGACAGGGGCTCAAGAATGGTAAGCTATTTTAAAATACTGGGTGAACTGCAACCCGCTTGCGAGGAAATAAAAAACTATATACGCTCTTACATGCTTTTGGCAGCGTTGCCTGCGCCTCAAAAAATTCAACAACCAAGTAAACCTAAAATTTCTGATTCTACTGATACAGAAATTGTAAGAGATCTTTTAAAAAACTGGAAATCAAACTGAGAAAAACAAACCGAATGAATACTCTTTCTATATTTCTCGACATACCGAATAAATTCTGGGATCAGAATATTATGGATCTGATACACGGCATCCAGATGCAATTAGGTTCCGGTGAGTTTATAGCTATCGCTAAGGAAATATCGGCGGTGCTGAGTTTGATTTACTTATCCGTAAAAGCATACTCAATGATTCTCGGCGAGGGAAGGCTGGAAATAATGCAGCTATTCCGTCCTTTCCTCATTACGCTCGTTATTGTCAACTTTGGATTATATGCAAGCATTGCCGGTGGTTTGGGTGATGCAGCCGCCAAAACAGAAGAAGGATTGTTTAAAGCCAATGCAAGCCACATGGATGACTTAATGTTTTCAAAGGATTCTTTGAGTACTACATTCTGGACAAGAGTATTGGATAGTACCAGCCAAATCCGGAATCAGATTTCCGACCAGGATAACCTCAATTCAGATAAGGTGATTGATGCAGGTGATCCGAACTGGATAGTTGGGGGAGTATCTAAGGCGGTTGCTCATGCACAAAATGCTATCGGTTCTTATATTACCATCTACGAACAATTGGCATGGGCAAAACTTTCGATGTGGCTACAAGGGTTAATTGAAAGTATCGCTTTTTCCATTTTTAAAGGAATTGCTTATTGCCTGTTCTTCATTCAAATGATCCTGATGCACATTCTTTTAATCCTTGGGCCTGTGTCATTCGCACTAAGCATTGTAGGGGCATTCAGGGATTCGTGGGTGCAATGGACGGCAAGGTATATCGCCGTCTCTTTTTACACGGCCATTGGAATGATAGTACTGAATATGGCCATACTTATTATCTCTTATGGAATGCAGCAGGAAATCTCAAGGATGCAGCAGATTTTGGATAATGCCATCGGCCCGGATTTTTATCAATCCGTGATACACATAGATAACTTTCTCGGTTATCTGTTAATCGGGCTTCTGGTAGCAATCGGAGGAATCATAGCAGTACCAATGGTTTCAGGATGGATAGTCGGAGGTGGCGATAGCGGCAGTGTAATGCATTCAACAGGTGTTGCCGGAGCAAAGACAGGAATGAAGCTTGCTTCTGGAGTTGCAGCAAGTAAGATAGACGCAGTAAGAAGAAGTTTAAAAAAATAGGCTGGGCATGGTTAAAAGTTCTTTCAAAAAATTATTCAACTATAAAAATTAATTGTATGGCATTCATTAAAAACATTGAAGCAAAAATGAAGCTGTCGCTTTGGATTGCTATGGCTTCCATGCTCACTTCAATCATCGTCAGCGCCCTTGCTTTTTCTTACGCAAAAAAAATGGTTACGGAAGAAAGAAAGCACATCTATGTCTTAGATAAAAACATTCCGCTGGTGGCAGTCAGTACCAATATAGAAGATAATAGAGAAGTTGAATATAAAGCAGATGTAGAAACCTTTCATCAGCTTTTTTTCACCTTGCCGCCGGATGATAAATTTATCTCGAACCAACTGCAAAAAGCCATGTACCTGGTGGACGCCTCAGGAATTGCGCAGTATAATACCCTTAAAGAAAAAGGATATTTTACCAACCTCGTTGCAACAAGCAGTATCAGCACGTGTATTATGGATAGTATTCAGCTTGATATGAATACAGGTCATTTTATTTTTTATGGCAAGCAAAAAATTCAACGGCCGTCCATGATTGCCATTCGCTCACTCATTACGGAAGGATGGCTCATTGACCAGCCCCGCACCGATAACAACCCTCATGGAGTATTAATAACAAAATGGAAAACACTCGAAAATAAAGATTTGGAAAATGAAGCTAAAAAACTTTTTCAATAGCCAAAGAAGAAATGATTTATTCCAGGAAATTAAAAATGATTTTAAGCCTGTTCTGGAAAAATTATCTGTACCCGTAACGGCTTATGCAAAGAGCCATCCAAAAAGAACATTTTTTTGGATGATTACCATTGTAGTCATCAACATGGTATTCTTATTCTTTTTTACAGATGCTTTTGAAACTAAGAAAGGAGTTGAAATAACCGATCTAAAATTTGAAAGCTTTAAATACGGTGGAAACAATGGGGCAGCGCCAGAGATTACGGTCTCATTCGAAAATATCAAAAAGGTAAGGATGATCAGGGATTCACTTGAATACCTCATGTCTTTACCACACATGTCTTTCCAGGACACATTAACCTTTGTCCGAATCATGGATGAGTTTCAGAAAATAAGTTCAGGCACCAGCGGGATGCCCTCATTAAAACTGGAAGACCTGAGAAAAATCAGACAGTTTAATAATCCAACAATTGATACTACTATTAAACAATAATTAAACAAATTTTTTACAATGAAAATAAATTTTAAACAACCCAAGTATGTGATACCG
>DASSHD010000450.1:0-7154 GCA_035693085.1 Hanamia sp.
CAGGCGCAGGTGAAAGTGGGTGCAGACAGGTCTTTTAAAAGATCTCTGAATGACTTAAAAACCTATGGATGGTCAACGAAAATAGAGCAGATTCCTTCAAATCAAATCTTTGTTGGGCTAAATGATGTTTTAATTTTTAACAATGAATCTGTGAGAGAGAAAATAAAAAATGCCATAGCGTTTGAATTAAGTGCCAAAGGCTATTCTCATGATCAAAGTAATCCGGATATCCTGGTTCTTTTTAGAGTAACCGAACGCCCCGGAACCTTAACAACTTATCATGGTTATGAAACCATTGATAATGGTCTGGAAAAAGTACGGACACCGCAAAATGTACATCATACAAAAATAGATGCCGGTACATTAATTATCAATCTGCTGGATGCAAAATCAGGCAAGGTGGCATGGCAGGGATGGGCTTCAGGGATTTTAAAACCGGAGATGGTAAATGATAATATGAAAGTGAGAGAAGCGGTTTCTGATATATTCAGCAAATTTCATTTTAAGGCAAAACAATAAATTTTTATTAAAGTTTGAAAATCCTGGTGAGTTTGGAAAGGGATTCAAATAACGAATCCGAGTGTGTCAGTTTTTTTCAATCTGCTGAAAAATATTCGGATATAAGTTTATCATCATTGTTTTATCAGTAATCGTATTGTGTCTGATGATTTTTGTTCAATTAAAATTTCTTTGTTTTTTGTTAGTTGCCCGGGCTGGTCAGGAGTATAATGCCTTATGGTAAGAAGATCTAATTTCTTTTGTATCTGTACAGCAAAAATTTCAGAAGCTTTAATAGCAAGTTGCTCTGTTTTTTCAGGAATATCATCAATGCATATCTTAAGGCTTATAGCTGCGTTTTGGGTGAGATTTGGTTTTATTCTTAATTCGTCCAGGATTGCATTTAAAAAAAGTAATGGCTTCCCTTCTACAAAAGAGAAGTCAAGCGCTTCCAATGTAATCAAGGCCTGGTTATGTTTATAGACAATAACCGGAGGCAATTGATGATTTATATTTTTGGTAATAACAGTACCGGGTAAACGCAGATCATAAAATGGCTTTACATACAAAGGAATATTTCTATTCTGCAGAGGCTTTATGGTTTTAGGATGAATAACCTGCGCTCCGTAGTAGGACATTTCTATCATTTCTTTGTAACTGAGTTCTTCTATAGGAATTGCATCTTTAAAATCTTTCGGATCTGCATTCATGATCCCATTTACATCTTTCCAGATGGTGACGTTTTCTGCATTGAGTAATTCAGCAAAGATAGCTGCGGTATAATCACTTCCTTCGCGTCCAAGAGTAGTGCTTTCGTTCTCATCGGTGCTTCCAATAAATCCCTGGGTAATAACAAAATTATTTTTATCGAACAATGGCAATAATTTTTCATTCACGTTCTTCTTCGTTATTTCCCAATCTACTTTTGCATCACGGAAAGTATCATCGGTTCTCAGTAAATCTCTTACATCAATCCATTGATTCGTGATTTTCTTTTCATTCAAAAAGAATGAAACCAAAGTAGAGGAAAGTAATTCACCCGCGCACACTATCTGATCGTAATAGTAATTGTAATCCTTCACAGGTTTATCGTGCAGCAACCATTCCACTTCTGTAAAAAAATTATTAATAGTATTGGTTGCTTTTTCCCATTGCAGTGTGATCAGGTATTTCAGTAAATTCAAATGGGCAGTCTTTATTTTTTCAAAAAGACGAAAGGTGTCTTCCTTTCTTTCTTCAAAAAATGCTTCTGATACTTTCTCCAGAGCGTTGGTCATTTTTCCCATTGCAGAGATTACGATCAGGATTTTTTCATCTTTATATTCTTTAAGAATATTACCAATGTTTTGTATGCTGTCATAATCTTTGATACTGGCTCCGCCGAATTTAAACACCTTCATTAGTTATAATTTAATTCTTAATTCCTGTCGGCAAAAAAGATTCAGAAGAAAGGAATGAAAATTATCGCACAGGTTTTTTAAAATTGAAGTTTATTCTAAAGGGTGCATTTCAAAATGTCGCTTTCTTTTATTGTCTCACCCCCTTTAATCCCCCTCTCCCGTTGGGGAGAAGGGGGAAGTGGTGCGACATTTTGAAATGAACTCTATTCTAAAACCCATTTTACTTTTTCTTTTATCGGTTGCCTTTTTGTTAAAGATTCAGAAACATGAGCAGGATATCCAACGTAGAAAAATCCAATCAGTTTATCCTCATGTTTTAAGTCGAAATAAGATTTCGCTTCATCCAGGTAAGTGATCCCACCGGTAGATAAGTATCCTCCCAAACCGTAAGCAGCCACAGTCAGGTACATATTTTCAATCGCAAAAGCCGTAGCCATTATTTCTTCTATTTCGGGTATGATATTTTCCTGGTTTCTTTTCATGCCGATGGCAATTACGTGCGATGACATCAGAGGATAATTGATCAGGTTCAGGTGTTTATTTTCCTTGAATTTTTCACCCGCATACCTTGTGTATATATCTGATTGTAATTTGGAAAAATGTTGCAAACCTTCGCCTGTGAAAACTTTAAATCGCCAGGGTTCTGTCATTTTATGTGTTGGGGCGCGATTGGCATTTTCCAATATCTGCCAGATAATTTCGTCAGGTATGCGTTTTCCTTTTTCGAACTGATATGGAAATACGCTTCTCCTGTTTTGTATTATTTCATTGAATAGAGTTGTATCATATTTATTTTCCATTATTGATATTGGTTTGAAGATTTATGTTTTAAATAGCAAATGTACAAAAGGTGTCATTTAAAATTAAACATTAGTGAAGGCAAAATGATTGTTGTTCCTGAATGATGCAGTATGATAATGGAATAAGAATCTTATTTATTTGTTTACTGCCAGCGTATAGGAACTATAAAGGTTGATAGTTTTTATTATTAAACATATCATCTACGAAAGGGGACATTTCAAATTGTAACCGGTTGGTGGGACACATCCCACAAGCAAAACTGCAAAAATTAATCAGAAATATTTTTTTGGGATTTATTTATTTATCGTAATATTGCGATTAAATAATAAGTAATGGGCGCAGCTAAATCAGAAGAATTTACTGTAAAAGATAACCGGTTGGCAATATACGCCAAGGCGCTTTCACATCCGGCCAGAGTAGCTATTCTGCGATTATTGATACAAAAACAATCCTGTATTTGTGGTGATATAGTTGATGAGCTGCCTTTATCTCAAAGTACGGTATCACAGCATTTGAAGGAATTAAAAGCTGCAGGACTGATACAGGGTGATATTGACGGGGCAAAGGTTTGTTATTGTATTGATGAAAAGGAGTGGAAAGCAGCAAAAGAAAAACTATCTCAATTATTTGATTCTTACAAAAGGAAAAATAGCTGTTGTTGATTTTTAAAAATTAATCGTAATATTTCAATCATATAAAATATATATCATGCAAACAGATGAAAATTTAAAAGAGCTTGTAAAACAAAAATATTCTGAAATAGCTCTGCAGGATAAAGAAATAAATGAATCCTCATGCTGTGGTTCAGGTTGCTGTACTACAGAAGTGCATAACATCATGAATGATGATTATAGCAATCTCGAAGGTTATAATCCTGATGCAGATTTAGGGCTTGGTTGTGGATTACCTACCCAATATGCTAAAATTAAAAAAGGAGATGTAGTAATTGACCTGGGTAGCGGCGCGGGCAATGATGCTTTTATTGCCAGGCATGAAACGGGCGAAAACGGTAAAGTGATAGGTATAGATTTTACACCTGCAATGATTGAAAAAGCAAGATATAATGCTGAGGTGAGAGGTTTCAATAATGTAGAATTCCGCCAGGGAGACATTGAAAAAATGCCTGTTGCTTCCAATATTACTGATGTAGTAGTAAGTAATTGTGTACTGAATCTTGTCCCCAATAAAGACAATGTTTTAAAAGAGATTTTCAGGGTATTGAAACCGGGAGGCCATTTTAGTATTTCAGATATTGTATTGGTTGGTAAATTACCGGCTAATATTAAAAATGCTGCTGAAATGTATGCGGGTTGCGTTTCAGGCGCTATACAAAAGCCTGTATATTTGGAATTAATAGAATCCAATGGATTTAAAAATATTACTGTTCAAAAAGAAAAAGCAATTATTGTTCCGGATGATATTTTGAAAAATTATTTATCAGAAGAACAGATTGCTGAATTTAAAAATTCGAATATTGGAATATTTAGTATCACTGTCTATGCGGAGAAACCATGTTGTGATCCTAAGGCAGGATGTTGCCAATAAAATAAGATGAAACAAATTTTAGTTTTGTGTACCGGTAATAGTTGCCGCAGCCAGATGGCTGAAGGATATTTAAGACATTTTGCAGATGGTAAAGCAAAAATATATTCGGCAGGCATTGAAACTCACGGTGTAAATCCCCGCGCCGTTGCAGTAATGCGTGAAGATGGAATTGATATTTCTCATCATACTTCCAACAAAATTGAAGAATACAAAAACCTTGATTTTGATTACATAATAACCGTATGTGATAATGCAAAAGAAAATTGTCCCTACTTTCCTTCGCCTGCAAAGAAATTTCATCACAATTTTCCTGATCCGGCAAAATTGAAAGGAAGTGAGGAAGAGATAATTCAGCAATTCAGAAAAGTAAGAGGCATGATTAAAATCTATTGTGAGAAATTTATTGAGGAGAATTTTTGATTAAGGATTGGCTTTCCCACATGGACATTCAGCCTTCCACCCCTATTTTGGCGCAAGGTTGTAATCCGGGAATTAGCGCAAGCATTCACTTGTGTTTTTTAATCTCATCAAAATACAAATCATTAAAATTTATCGCTTTACTGTATTTTACACCTGATTGAACAAGTAAGGATTGATTGAATTAATAATTAGTAAATAACACAAGCGGACGCTTGCGACAACAAGGTGTAACGACTAATTTATACCCGCAATTCATTAGAGGTCGTGTTAAGAGAAAAAAACAAAACGGTTTCTTTGTAAACACAACATCTAAAAATAAAATTAATGCATGACAGAACTATAGGTTCCGCACTTCTAAGAAGTAAACCGCACTTTGAAATACTAGATGGCTTAAGAGGTTTAGCCGCTATAGTGGTGGTCATTTTTCACTTTATGGAAATTGCCATTGCTGATTATCCCTTCGGCGAACCCCGCCATTGCTAAGAAATTACGGTAGTATAATTTTGCGGCAGCAGTAAGTGTAGCTTGTCTTTAGGGGTGCTGTTGATATTTTCAAAAAGGTGGGTAAGCCATTTTTCGGGATTTATATTGTGCAGCCGGCAAGTAGCAAACAAACTGTATAGCATGGCGGCATCCTGCGCCCGGTCATGCGAACCGGCAAACAAATAATTTTTTCTTCCCAATGCTACAGGACGGATGCTGTTCTCTACAAGATTATTGTCTATCTGCAACTGGCCATCCCGGGTATAGATGCATAGCTTATTCCACCGCCTGAGCGTATAGCTTACTGCCTTGCCCAACGGGCTGGAGGGCAATGATTTTACAAGTAACCCCTGTAGTAGTTTTTGAAGTTCTGTGAGTATAGGTACGGCATACTGCTTTCGATAATGTTTTATTTGTTCGGGGGAATAGTTTTCATCCCTGCAATGCGTCTCTGCCTGATAGAGTCGTTGTATCTGTTCTAATATCGTCTCTGCATTGCCGTTATCATAGTCTTTAGCCTCATAAAACTTTCGCCTGGCATGCGCCCAGCAGCATAGTGTGGTAACGCCTTCTACTTTGTCGAAAGTTTCATAAGCATCATATCCATCTGATTGTAAATAGCCTTTGAACTTATGAAGCATCGCCTGTGGATATAAAGCCCCTCTGCCTGGTTGATAATCGAATAAGGCCAGCTTTCTTTGGGTATCGTAATACACCCAGTAGTAACCCTGATGGGTAGCTCCTTTTTTATCTTTATCCAGCACTTTTATCGTTGTCTCATCTACATTCAGATATTGACTCTGTAATACTTCTTTGCAATGCAGGTTGTATACCGGTTCTACAAGAGCTACCCCTTCTTTTATCCAGCCTGATACCGTGCTGTAATGCATATTTACCTGCTGCCTTTTAAATATTTCCAACTGGCGGTATATAGGTTGGTGATCTACAAATTTGCTTACCATTAATTGTGTGAGCAACGATGGACCGGCAATGGCTTTTTGTAATGGCAAAGCAGGAAGAGGCGCAATAACGCGCTTTGCATTTAATCCATCTTCCGAAGATTTGATATACTCAGGACGTACAAATTGTTTTACATACAACTCGCCGGGCTGGTATTCCAGCACCTCGGTTATTTCTTTGCCTACCGGTTGTAAATTGGTGATATCTTCTTTGGGTAATAACTCTATTACTTCCCTGCGAAGGCTCTCTGGCAAGGGTTTGCGGCCGGGGTGATGTACATTTAATTTTGTTTGTTTCTTCTCAAAAGGCTTTACCATTATTTCCTTCACTACAATATGTTCACCCAACTTATCATCAGGAAACAGGTCTGCCTGCTGCACACCACCTGTGGTTGAAGAAACAAACTTTTCTGACTTGCTGCCGAAGAAGAGTTTCTTAAATTCATTTACCTGTAATTGAAGTGACTGGATGAGTAATCGTTGCTCCTCATTCTCTTTTTGCAATGCAGCAATGAGTGGGAGAGATTGCTCGTAGAGCGCCTGGTAATTGATATGTGAAGTATTGGTGCTGATAAGTTGTTACACTGCAACAATGATGCCATTGGTTAGCTACAATGCAGTACTGGCAGCACTTTCAGCCATCATGTCTTCTAAGGGCAAATCTTTTTTTATAACGGATGCTTTTTAAAACAATACCTTGTAAAATGTATTGTAACTGCTGTGCACTTATGCTAAAATGTCCGGTGGTATTTTCTTTAGGGCGTTCAAAACTTCCCCGTTCCAAACCCTTTTCATACAAGGCAAAGCCATCTGTATCCCACTGCAACAGTTTTATTTTATTAGCTCTTTTACTTATGAAAATAAATACATCGCCGCTCAGTACATCCTGATTCATTTCATTGCGTACCAACCCGCTGAGGCTATAGGCACCTTTACGCATATCGGCGTAGCCATTGTAATAAAAATAACGCAGGCTTGTACTTAAATGCAGCATACCAGAGCTTTTACGGTAACTGCGTTTATATCACCTGTAAAACTAAGTTGCACT
>DASSHD010000451.1:0-5416 GCA_035693085.1 Hanamia sp.
AATTAGTATTTCAAAAATTATAACTTCAGTTAATAATACCGCAAAAATTATACCATTGAGGTTGAGAGAAATAATTTTTTATGCAGCCACAATATTTTTTTCTGATTACAAATAATTACACTTTTTGTTTACGGAAAGATGCGAGTAAAAATACGATAGATTGCTCGTAAATATACGGTGGGAGAGGCTTTGCATGACAGCAGGCAAACAAATAATAAAAATAATTATTTTTTTTGTACAGTTACTTACTAAAGAAAATCAGTGATAGAAAATAAATATTCAAGAGACATTCAGAGATAAAAAATAATAAAATAACAGTAATGGTTAAACGCACAATTTAAGAGTGTTGTTTGTTTTTATCACATTACCTTTAACAGTAAAAAATTTATTTAAAGCAGATTAAAAATTTATAAGCTTAATTATATTTTTCAGAAGTTTAACTAACCAGTAAACAAACATTTTAAATTAATCAAACGGAGGTTGTCAGATTGATAATTGAATAGAGATAAGTATAATTACATCAAAAGCATTTAGGTGCATCCAAATTATTAACACAATAAAATTTCCTCAATTTATTTTATCCTGAATTGCAGGTATCCGGGCTTTAATAGCCGCTGGTATTGATTTTCGATTTTTTTGTTATGGTATGTTTACTAAGTATGAGGTCGTTTCAAATTGCAAAGAAGCTATTTTATTTTATTTACAATTTCAAGATCAGCCGCAGACAATGACTCCCACCATTCATCTGTAACATCTGTTAATCTATATTCTGTGTCAATATCATAATCACCATTTTCATCAATTTGATAGAAACAATTATTTAAAGTATCCAATACACTTTTTACTGATTTCAATTCTACAAACAACAATCTGCTCACCAATTTTTTATTTGATTTTTGTTCGAGAAATTCAACTCTCTGTTCAAGATTTGTAATTTTATCATCGCGCCACGCAAGGAAAATGCATGCCAATAGAACAACAACAATTATAATTAAAGTAGATGCCATTTATTTTTTTATAAATTCATGAAAGAAAACCATAAAACCCTAATATAAATTTTGCTACTTGAAAATATAAATTATCATTTTAATTTCAACCAATCTTTCCCGGATTAAATTCAATCTTAAGTTGAAAGTAAAATATTTAATCTGTTTGCTCAATCACCACATTTTTTGAAACTGGCAACGGAGATTTTTTTAATAGTTGTTTGATGGGCAAAGCCGGTTGTTTGATTATCTTAAAATATATATTACTTAAAATAATAGAAATTCCCAGGCTTATTAAAATTGAAATTTTTGCAACGTCTCTTGCTTCTTCGCCTGGAAATGCCAAAGTAGAAGTAAATATTGACATAGTAAATCCAATACCGGCAAGAAAGCCCATACCCAATAATTGTTTTAAGCTTGTATTAAGAGGTAATTTTGCAATTTTTAGCCTGATCATTATCTTGCTAAATAAAAAAATTCCTACCGGTTTCCCTATTACAAGTCCTGCAACAACACCAACACTGATCGTGCTTCTTAATGCAACTGCCATATCTCCAGGAATTAAGATTGCAGTATTTGCTAAAACAAAAAGAGGGAGAATTCCAAAGTTTACTACTTTATGTATCATCTTTTCCAGTTTTGGCAAAGAGTTTACAGGCAATGCAAAGGCTATGAGTACGCCACTAATACTGGCTTCAATTCCGGAATTAAAAACTATGTACCATAGAGCAAAACCCAGCACAGCCTGGACAATTCCTGGTTTGATTTTTTTAATATTGCAAAGCCAAATCAAACCATAAGCAAATACCGCGAGAAAAAGAACATACCAGTTAATAGTACTTCCATAAAATAAAGTGATAACAACAATAGCACCCAAATCGTCAATAATAGCAAGCGCCATCAAAAAAATTTTCAGGCTTGCAGGTACGCGTTTCCCAAGAAGAGATGCAATGCCAATTGAAAATGCGATATCTGTTGCAGTTGGAATTCCCCACCCGTGAACAAATCCTGAAGTGGCATTAAATGAAATAAAAATTAATGCAGGTACAATCATTCCACCCAGGGCTGCTGCAAAAGGAAGTATCGCTTTTTTGAAGCCGGAAAGTTCGCCATCAATTAATTCTCTTTTAATTTCCATTCCTGCAAACAAAAAAAAGATTGCCATAAGGAAATCATTGATCCATTTAAGGAACGAATGTGGAAGAGGTACCCCTGAATTATATTGAATCTCATTAGTCCAGAAAAGCCGGTATCCTATAGCTGTGGCGTTCGACAGAATGAGAGAAACAGCCGTACAAAATAATAAAAGTATCCCGGTAGATCTACTGTCCGAAATAAAAAATTTTAATGGACTTATTGTTTTTTTAAAAAGGTTTTGCAATTCTGTTTTTTTAAAAAGAAATCATATCATGCCGCTCAATTTTTGAGCGGCATGATATGAATAAACTGTTAGTCCACATACCCGTGGACGCCCATTTCAGGAATATCAAGGCCCGCTATTTCGTCTGCAGCATCTGACCTAAGTCCTATTGATGTTTTAGCACATATTTTAAAGAAGATATACATCACCACAAAAACAAAAACAAAACATGTTACCGCACCAATAAGTTCAGCAATAAATTGTTTCCAGTCACCATAAAATAATCCCTATACAGTTCCGGACACACCATTCCAACCATCGCCATAAGAGCCATCGGCAAAGAGTCCAAGAGCAATTACTCCCCAGAATCCATTTGCACCATGCACAGCAAATGCACCTACCGGATCGTCTATTTTTAAAGTTTTTTCTACAAAGAATGCAGCCCAAATAACAAGCAAGCCTGCAATGACTCCGATAATTACCGCTGATAGTGAATTTACAAACGCACAGGGAGCTGTTATAGCAACCAAACCTGCAAGCATTCCATTTACCATCATTCCAGGATCCCATTTATTTGTTTTTGCTTTCATATATAAGGCGGAAGCCATAGCGCCGGCAGCGCTTGCAAGCATTGTATTTACTGCAATTACTGAAATTCTCAAATCACCTCCTGCCAAAGTGGAGCCAGGGTTAAAACCAAACCATCCAAATGCCAGGATAAAGGTTCCTATAATTGCCATAGGAATATTGTGCCCTGGAATTGTATTTACAGTTCCATCTTTACCATATTTACCAATTCGGGGGCCTATCACCCAGGCTCCTACTAACGCTGCTACACCTCCTACCTCGTGAACAACCGAAGAACCTGCAAAATCAACATGGCCATGTCCCAATCCAAAATTTACTCCGAGTTGGGATAACCATCCTCCTCCCCATACCCAGTTTCCAAAAATGGGATATACAAACATTGAAATAAAAAATCCAAAAACAATAAAAGATTTAAATTTCCATCTTTCCGCCATTCCTCCGGTAGGAATAGTAGCCGTAGTATCCATAAATACCATCTGGAAGAGGAATAAAGTGAAAACACCTACATCATAAACTTTACTATTCAAAAAATATCCCGCAGCCCCAATAAGTCCAAAATCTTTCCCAAAAAGATGGACTGTAATTTCATGGCTGGATGCTACACCACCTCCTAAAGTTGCAGGGTTTAATCCTCCCCCAAACATAAATGCAAAACCACATATCCAAAAACCAAGCATACCGATACTGTAAACCATGAAGTTCATCGCCATGGTATGTGCTACATTTTTCTTTTGGGTGAAGCCGGTTTCAACCATTGCAAAACCCGCCTGCATAAACATTACAAGGAATCCTGTAATTAGTGTCCACATAATGTTGATAGCAATCTTATTGTGACCTGCCTGGTCACCGATCTCTGTTATTGTTGGTTTTCCAACAGTGATAGCAGTAACATCATTTATCGTTCCTGTTTTAGTACCCGATGCATCCTGGGCAACGGCTGGCAACGCAACAGTAATAAACAAGATGAGCATTAAGGGAATAAAGATTTTCAAAAATCCCCTTTTCGAAAAGCGAATGCTTTTGGTAAAATCAGATAATCTCATTGCTAAAGTTTTTTGTGGTGTGTAAAATTGTTTAAGTCAAAAAGTTAAAAATGATATGTTGCAGCAAGTATTCCCGTCAAAGCAGATTTCGTGGTTGTTCCATCACTCTTTTCAAAAATCTCCTTTTGTGCACCATCAAATCTTAATTCGGGAATGATGGTGAGGTTATTAATCTTTATGTTTGGGGAAAGTGTGACGTCGAACACACTTGTTCCGGAAGGGAAAACAATCGCATGCTGATCGTCAAAATATTCGCCTCTAAGTGTAATGCCGAATACGGAAGTTGGATCAAGATTCAGATAAACAGCAGATCCCCACCAACTATTTCCTGATTCACTTTTAGAAGAATAAGATTGGATTGTTCCATTATAACCAACACTAAATTTATTGGTAACAGTCCCGGTTAATACTACGTCAAATTGGGTCCTGGAAAATGCGTAGTTATAAGAACCCTGGTAGTTTAAATAAAACTTTACCTTATCATTTGCTGTTCCGGTGCTGTATTGAGCAATCAGGTATTTGGGAGATGAATTAGTAGTTACATCGTCGGTTTCATTAGCCACACCAAACATGAGTCCACTTTTCTTACCAATTATGATGTCAGCCCTGATACCTGTATGCGAAAACGGGCCGTAAGAAAACATGTAATCCATACTGTAATTTCGGTTTAGGTAGGCATCAGTAACTTCATAGCCAATGTGTGTCGCCCATTTACCCATTGTAAATTTTAATTTATCGCTCACAGAATAACTTACGAAAGCCTGCTTAACTGCAAAAAGAGTCGGGTGATCCGGATTGGCATAAGAAAATTCTTCTGCTCTGCGGCCAAAGCCTAAATCAATAGTTGCGCTGGCTTTACCAAAAGTGTGATCTGCTCTTATACTTGCCATTCCAAGTTCAAATGAATTCTGAGAATTGGTAAAGCTTGTATAATTATTCAGATTACTGCCTGAAGGCGGATCATTAAAATTAAACCGGTAATAAGCATCAACCGATCCGGTAATAGTAGGTGGTGGTGAGGTTTTGGTCGAATCTGTTTGTGCATTCGCAGAAATAAAAGCAAAAAATACACTTGTACTTAAGAAAATTTTTCTTAACATTGTTGTAGAATTAAAGTTTAAAAATGGAAAGGGTGTAGCCGATTAACTTTTCTCAGAAGTTAATTTTTTCAGCTATTCCCTTTCTTGTTATATAAAAGAGTCATTGTGTTTTTTAATTGATTTTTCTTGTACATACTTTTCATGATGTTGGGACTTTTCATGATGTTGGGTTTCTTCCAGTTCCATTTCTTCTTCGGTAAATGAGCCGTTATCATTTATCGAAACTCTTTCCTGCAAATATTTCTGCATGCGAATTATCGCATCCAATCTATTTTCCTGTTCAGAAAAAGATCCATTTTGTTCCACTAATAAAGTGCCTTGTACATATTTTTCATCATG
>DASSHD010000452.1:0-7883 GCA_035693085.1 Hanamia sp.
ATCTTTCCCTTGTAATTGATATAACTTCCGTAGAATTATTTGCCGATGATGGATTAACTGTAATGACAGAAATATTTTTTCCCAACAAACCTTTTGATAAAATAAATATTCATTCAGATAATAAAATGAAAATAAATAATCTGGAATATATTAAATTGAAAAGTATTTGGAAATAGAGTGAGGTATAACTGTAATGAATAAACGAAAGCTAAATGAATATGATAAGAAAAATAAAATTCCTACAAATCATTTTAATAATTGTATTAATGGCTATTAGCTGTAATTCGGGGAAAGATCAAAATGTATCTGCAAATACTTCAGGTGAAGTAAAATTGATAACACTTGCCCCGGCGCACTTCCATGCTGCATTGGTACAAAAAAGCATGTACCCTGGTATTGATTCTGTGGTGCATGTTTATGCTCCTCAGGGCCTGGGCTTAACTGAACAATTAAATTATATAAAACAATATAACAGCCGCGCCGAAGACCCGACACACTGGGTGGAAAAAGTGTATTCCGGTAACGATTACCTGCAAAAAATGCTTGATGAAAGAAAAGGTAACCTGCCTGCCGGACAGGCAAGCGTAGTCGTTCTTGCAGGCAACAACCAGTTAAAAACTGAATACATCAAAAAATCAGTTGATGATAGTTTGAATGTGCTTGCTGACAAGCCAATGGCTATAAGTGTTTCTGGGTTTGATACACTGAAACAGGCTTTCGCAGATGCAAAAGAAAAAGGTGTGCTCTTATACGATATCATGACGGAACGTTCCGTGGCGGCTAATATTCTCCAAAAAAAATTGGCTAATACTCCTTCATTTTTTGGCCAATTAGAAAAAGGCACAAAAGATTCGCCTGCTGTAATTATGGAAAGTGTTCACAGGTATTTTAAACAGGTTTCCGGCAAGCCATTGATACGACCTGATTGGTTTTTTGATCCGCTGCAACAAGGTGATGCTATCGCGGATGTAGGCGTTCACCTGGTGGATTTAGTACAATGGATTTGCTTTCCGGATGTATCTCTTGATTATACGAAAGATATAAATATTCAATCGTCAAAAATCTGGCCTACACCAATTAATCTTTCTCAATTTTCTACCATCACGAATGAAGATCACTTTCCTGATTTTTTAAAAAAATATGTAAAGAGCGATTCCATTTTATTGACTCATGGCAATGGTTCTATTGATTATACGATCAAAGGAATTCATTCGAGAATAACCACCAAATGGACTTACGATGCTCCCGAAGGAGCGGGCGATACTTATTATTCATTATTGAAAGGAACCCAAGCCAACCTTGAAATAAAACAAGGAGCAGAAGAGAACTGGAAAGCTACTTTGTATGTTTGGCCAAAAGAATTAAAAGACTCAAACAATTTTTCGCAGGCTTTCGCTGAAGTGATTAGAAATATCAATAAAGATATGCCGGGTGTAAGTATTGAGAAATATAAAAACGGATGGAAAGTAATTATTCCTGAAAAATACCATAAGGGCCATGAATCTCATTTTGCTGATGTAATGAAGCGGTACCTGCAATATTTAAAAGATGGGAAATTGCCTGAGTGGGAAGTGCCGGATATGATTGCCAAATATTACACTACCACAAAAGCATTGGAGATGGCGCAACAATAACAAGTTGTTTCACTTGTAATTTTTAAGATGATTGAGTAATAATTTTTTAAATTCACAATCCACAAACAAAATCAATTATGCAAAGACGTCAGTTCATCAGAAACAGCGCAATAGCCGGAGCAGGTTTAAGTTTTACCGGTTTAAAATTATCAGCATTGTCAAAAAATAATCCTGCCAATAAAATTAGGGTAGCCGTTATCGGAACCAATGGAAGAGGCCTTGCTCACATTGAAGCCTATCATACCATTCCAAATGTAGAGATTGCATACATCTGCGATGTTGAAAAAAATGCTTTGGCAAAGGGTATCAATCTCGCAGAAAAATTAAACGGTAAACGGCCGAAAGCTATCCAGGATTTTCGCACCATTCTGGATGATAAAGATTTGGATACTGTGTCTATTGCTACTCCCGATCATTGGCATACTCCTGCCGCTATACTTGCCTGTGCGGCCGGTAAACAAGTGTATGTAGAAAAACCATGCGGCCATAATCCTGAAGAAGGCGAAATGCTGATAGCGGCTGCAAAAGAATACAATCGTCTCGTGCAAATGGGCAACCAGCGTCGGTCATGGCCTAATATTACCGAAGCCATAAAAATGATTCATGATGGTATTATTGGCGAAGCTTATTTCGGATCGGGATGGTATGCTAATAACCGTAAATCCATCGGGCATGGAAAAGTAGTTTCTGTTCCATCTAATCTTGATTGGGAATTATGGCAAGGCCCTGCTCCGAGGGAAGATTACAGGGATAATGTAGTCCCTTATAACTGGCATTGGTTCTGGAACTGGGGCACCGGTGAATCCTGCAATAATGGAACACACGAAATTGATTGCATGCGTTGGGCGCTGGATGTAAACTATCCGAGCAAGGTAGTTTCCGGTGGTGGCCGCTACGCTTATCACGATGACTGGCAAACCACAGATACGCAGGTAATTACTTTTGAATTTGACAGCAAAAAAGCAATAAGCTGGCAAGGCCGCAGTTGTAATGAGTATCCTGAAGCGGGTGGTGGCAGAGGTTTTAAGATTTTTGGAAAGAATGGAACCATGGTAAACTCCGGCAATGATGATTATAAATTTTTTGATGGAGACAATAAGTTGATCAAGGAAAGTAAGAAAGAACAAAAAACAGACACGATCAATTCTATGGGGCCAGGTGTGCAATTAGATGCATATCATTTTGAAAATTTTGTTAATGCTGTGCGTAATGGAAGTCGTTTAAATTCGCCGATTACCGAAGGGCATAAAAGCGTATTGCTTTGCCATCTTGGAAATATAGCGCAGCGCGTCAGCAGAACGTTGCATTGTGACCCGGCAGACGGAGGCAAAATATTAAACGATAAAGAAGCACAGGAACTGTGGGGCAGAAAATACCAGGAAGGGTGGAAGCCGAAGATTTCTTTAGTCTGATACTTGCAGATATACTCAAATGTAAAATAGAAATTCAAGTTATTTATTGGTTTACTATACTGCACGCCAAATGAAAATGTGATATTGTTTTCTTTTGAACTTTCAGTTCAAAAGCCTTTTGCCACAGATTACACCCCTGCCTGGCTGAAGTCATTCAGGCAGGGATTTCCACAGATTGAAATTTGTTACACAAATTTATCCAGCGTGCAGTATATCTTGTTTAAGAAAACGACACTTTAATTTGAAAGCTATTGAAGGGATTATTCCTCGTTTATTCGTTACAGTTATACTTTTTACCGAGCGCATACATCTATGATAACATATTAAGTGAAACGGAAGAATCAAATGCATTAGTAACCTCTTTGGGCAATTTAGCCAGGTCTTTCCATTGTTTATTTCCGGTAACCCCCGCAGCATTAGTATCAAAAGGTTTTTCACCGTGGTCGGTGTCCTCACCGACCACAAAAAAGCTATTGCAACATGTTTCGTGAAACGGAAGAATCAAATGCATCAATAACCTCTTTAGGCAATTTAGCCAGTTCTTTCCATTGTTTATTTCCGGTAACTCCGGCAGCATTGCTATCAAAAGGTTTGAAGCCAATCTTTTTGATTACCGAGTTATTTTTAAATTTAAAATTATATGCAGCGGCATTTATAAATTGTGGGTCCTGCATAATACTATGCAAATCCTTTCCGCTCGCTTGTTGCCATTCTTTAAGCGTTAAATAATTTTTCGGATTAGCGCCATACGAGCCGGAAGACTGAATGAAAATAACCTTATCATTATTCATATTCCAATAGCAATTGCTATCAATTGTAATGTTGCCTGCCAGCCATGCTCCCTGTAAAAAGTAACCTTTATCCGTTAGTATAATATTGTTTTTAAAATCAAGGCTATGGTGTTTTTCAATTCTTGAAAACTGTGCCTGGAACTTTTTATTAAAAGCAAAAATATTATTGCGGATAACATTATTTTCTCCATAATGCTGATGAAAGCCGCCGGTTTTAGTATGATACACCAGGTTATCTTCCAGCAGTATATCGGATGAACCTTCATCTGTATATAGCCCCCATCCTCCATAGTCGTAAGAATAGATATCGTTTACCCCGTTGTGGCTTACCTCTGTGCCATTTGAAATGCCGAGTGTATAGACCGCAGCCATATCGCTTAATACGCCCCATCCAATATGATGAATATGATTGTAAATGATTTTGTTATTTACCGAAGGGCTAAAAGCATATCCCCATACCCATCCCACAGAAATACCTGTGTATCTGAAATCACCTACATCGTTATGACTAATCACATTATTTCCTGACTGGGCAATAAATATTCCAACGGCAGAAGGGAAATCTAACCCGCCGGAATGTATTATGCAATTGTCAACGGTATTAGAAGATGTCCACTGTAGCTTGTTTTCACGGATAACTGTTTCACCGATTCTGATACCACCCGCACCGAGGTCATGCAAATAACTATTCGTGATCTTACAGTGTTGAACACCCTTTCTTAACCAGATGGCATATTGACCTGTATGTGCAATTTCACAATGATCGAATTGAATGTTTTGCGCATTGTCAATCGTTATCGCAGCATCTATTTCCTGAGCCGCCTGGTATGCCTCATAACCGGTAAAAATATAATTGCAATATTTGAATGCTATCCCATCAAACAAAATATTCTCAACAGGAAGCGTTGAGTCACCTTCTATTACCAATAATTTTTCTAAAACAGGCACTACTGCTTTTACTTCATGTAACCCATCGCCCGGTATGTATTTAATGGTATCATTTTCCAGCATCCATTCATTGGTGGTATCTAAGGCCGCCGGATAATTTTCAAGATAAAACAAACCCGGTTTCCCGATCACTGCCCAATCGCCGTGAACAGTACCGGTAGAATAAAATGAGGTATCTTTTAAATTTAATGAATCAATGGTACGCATGGTATTATCCCACTTATGGTATATATTAAACCACACTTTTTGCAGGTCTCCCTCAGGCAATGATGCGAGGTTATTCAACAATGCCGGAGGTATTTCAAATTGTTGTGTAAATCTTAATGCCTTATTGCTATCAGCAACGCTGATTATTTTTTTCAATGAAAAATAATGATCAATATTTGGAGTTCTGGCCCTCACAGCCCTTTTACCATTGATGTATAAATCGTAAGGCCGGATACTATCAGCATTCTGTAGCAAAGCAGACACTATTTGAGTGCCTTCCATTTTAATTTCTTTCCCGCCGCTTAGAACAGGATGCGCATTTGGTGCAGCACGAAAAACAATTTGCAGATCTTTTGTACCTCCATTTTCAGACGTGATTTTGATAGGTTTGTCAAGATCATATTCGCCATCGTTGAGGATGATAGTAATTGTTCCTTTCGGATTTGTCTTCTTTAAGCCGGGAAGCATTGCTATTGCTTCTTGTAAACTTACAGGCGATTCAGCAGTACCATTGCCGCTTCCGCCGGGCGATACATAAATAGTGATATCCTCAGCAAAGCCGGGAAGAAAAATACCTGAAAGAATAATTGTCAAAAGAATTTTAAACATTGAAAGGTTTTATATGCTTTATTGAATGAAATTAAAATTTGTTTGACGGATTTTCTAAATAAAATCAGAATTGCTGTGGTTTCTGTTTGGTAACCACCAGTATGTAGTATCATACTGTTTTGTCGGGAGTTTATTAAAAGATTAATTTGCGTTTAAGCCTTTATGTTATACTTAAATAATAAAATGAAAATCCTACTTTTTTGTTGGTTTACTGTTCAATAATAAAATGATGAATCTGATAGGGAAAGGGTTGCCAACCTTTGAAGGGTTGGCAACCCTTGTCGCCATTTTTAAATGGTGTCTGTTTCTATGCCAGCAACCTAGGTTTACGCATTGGCTGGCATTCAATGAATTTTCAGCCGGAACAAAACTACAGCTCAGTAACGAATAAAAAGCTGACAAAATGCACAGCCTGCCCCGATTATTCGGGGGCAATCCTATTGCCCAATGTTGGTGGCAAGTGCTTTTTGTCTGCCGTTATTTTGCGGCTTCAATGTCAGCCCAGTTTTCACCTCTTTTTATTCTAAGTATTTGTGTGTCGGTCACTTTAAACTGCTTTACAAGTTGTTTCATTGGTTTGCCCTGGTTAATCATTTTTTTCATCAGCATTACTTTCGTTACAGATAATTTTGTCGCTCTTGAATCTTCTTTTCGTCTGTGTCGCCGCTCTTGTTTTTCTTTTATTACATGAGGGCTATGTTTTTGATGTTCATAATTTTCTTCTGGTGTCATCCATTGCAGGTTGTTGGCTCTGTTGTTGAGTTTGTCATGGTCAATATGAGCAACGATAGTCTGCGTGGCTGTTGGCTTTTCAAGAAAGTATTCTGCAACAAGCCGGTGTACAAGTGAATGATAATTTATTGTCCGTGCCTTTAGGTCGTCCTGAAATTTTTTGCTAAGGTTGGTTTTTAATGTGTTCAGTAACGCTGTTGTGTCGTCAATTGTCTTTTTACTTTCTTTATTGTCTTTTAGCGATTTTAATTTTCGTGTCAACTTGAAAACCTGTTGCTGCAGGTAGTCCAGCCTGTTTTGAATTTCCTCATCTCTTGGCATATAAAGTTTGAGCCGGATAATGCGGTAGCCGTTAATCATAGAGCCATTAACAATATTTCCATCAGAAACTTTATTGAAAGTCCTGAGCCGCCCAAAGTTTGAAACTTCAATTCGTCCTTTATTTGTAAATTCAAAGTCAAACTCAACAACTTTCCATTTTTCTCCAAAGTGATTTTGTGTCATACGTTTTGTCAAAATGATGAATTATAACGAATGTCGTTTTAGCATTGCCACCAATGTTTACGCAAAGGATGGCTGGGCGTTCAATGAATTTTTAGCCGGAACAAAAGTAAAGTAAACGAACAAATAGTTGGGATTTTGATTCATAGCTCAATAGATAATTTTCAGCCAGAACTACTGCTCAATAATGTTACAAAAGTTCATTGTTATTCTCCGCCCGAACGTACCGTTCAGTACGGGCAGGCTTCAGCCCCACTTGCTGTAAACCGATATAAGCGGCAGGCAATACATCATTTTAGCCAGTTCACTATTTCCAAACCTTTTATTCTCTTGAAGTGGTCCGTATTATTCGTTACAAGTTGCAGATTGTTTGTCAGAGCTATTCCAGCGATTAAGCAATCTGTATGTCCAATAGGTTGTCCTTTCCTTCTTAGATTCGCATAAATTTCCGCAGCTTGTCTGGTTGCGCTTAATGTTAGTGGAAGGATTTTATTCAGTTCAGAGAAATCTGAAAATCTTTTGAGTTGCCTTCTTGCATCTTTATAAAGTAAGCCGTTTAAGATTTCATAGTAAGTTATAATACTGAAGTTGATTGAATCATAACTCTCTAAATACTTTTTTGCATTGTCAACCACGATATCTGTTCCTCGTAAAAATTCCGAAAGTATGTCCGTGTCAACCAGCGCAGGTTTCATAAATTAATGTTGCGATCAAACAGATTTTCCCGCGTTTGGTTTGTGTGTTTCAAAAAATCGTTATAATCACTTTCTGACATGTCGCCAAAAGAGCCGGCGAAAGAAAGAATTTCCTGGTTTACTTTATCAACCTTCCTTGTATTTGTCCGCAGAGAATGGATAATAGAATACAGGTCTTCCAATTTGTCAACCGGAACGTTTTTGAGTTCTTTTAATATCGTGTCGAGTGTCGGCATAGTTTATCCAAAGCTAAAATATTTGACTGACTGAACCAAATGACTGTTGCGCTCTGCTTGCAGCTTACGTTTACGCATTGGCAATAGCAGGACATTCAATGAATTTTCAGCCGGAACA
>DASSHD010000453.1:0-2653 GCA_035693085.1 Hanamia sp.
ACCTTCTCCTAACCCGAAAATATCTGAAGGATATTTTATAAAACGCAAATCTGAAATAGAATTGTAATGGTTTCCTTTGCTCCAAAGATTGATCCGCAAGGGGATAATAATTTGGTTGTATTGTGAATAAGTAATACTTGAGGTTACGCTCGATATTTTAGTATTAGGCATTGTATCGGCATAAAAAGCCATATTGCCACTAAGGAGCGCTGCAAATCCGGTTTGCAAAGAATATCCTACTGCCGGTAATATTGAAAAATGTTTTTTTGTATCTGGCTTCTCCTGATCACTATTAAGTATTGGGTTCGTTTTAGGATGAAAAATACCACTTACAACATCAAGCAAATCCTTTTGGGGAGTTTTGATCTTTTCCTTTTTAAAATCAACATTCGGTTTAATGGAATCTCTTTTTTCGGGCTGTATGGTAAAAGAAGAATCTTTATTTATCCGGGATTTTTCAATACCTGACTGCCCGAAACTCATACTATAAAAAAACGAGGAGAATGAGATGAGTAAAATTATTTTTAGTTTCAAAAAGGTGGGATTGATTTTTAACAGGGAAAATTCACATTACGGATTTTTCAGAAAAAGATGCAATATATGTTAGTTTGGAATATCCTGTTTCCTCTCTGATTTTTTTTTGTAAATATTTGGCAGTATTTAAGTTTTGATCAAAAAAATTAAAATAAAAAACCTCCCCAAAAGAGGAGGCCATTTTTAACCATTATTCCAATCTACTTATTTTATTGCTATTTCCTTCGGCAATACTTTTACTTCTTCTTTTTTAGGAAGAGTAAGGTGTAACAGTCCGTCTTCATAGCTGGCGTTAATGTCTTCAGTATTTATTTTTTCATCCAGAGTAAATGATCTTTTAAAAGATTGAGTTACAAATTCTCTTTTAATAAATTGTTTACCTTCTTCTTTTTGATCTTCTTTTTTCTCAAAGGAAACGGTTAAAATATTCTTATCAATCGTAATTTTGAAATCTTCTTTTTTTCTTCCTGGTACATTAAATTCCAATTCATAATCGTCTTTGGTTTCTGCAATGTTTACTGCAGGAAAATTCAGATTGCTGTTGTTGGTAACAGGCAGATCATTTAATAAGCTGTCTAAAAAGCTGTCTAAAGTTTTCAGCGTTGGTTGATTAAATTTTAATGTTGTCATTTTGTATTTTTTTGATTTTTAAAAATTATTTTTCAATAAACCATCAAAATAAATACCAATGCCAATAATCGGAAATAATGATAAGTTACTAAGACAAAATGACTTATGATAATTTCTTTCTGCGACAAAATTTCCGAAACCTTTATGAAAATCATTGATCAAATAAACCTTTAAGTGTTGTAAATTTGCATTCTAAATTTTTAAAAACTTAAAATATATGTATCCAGAAGAAATAATAATTCCCATGAAAGGAGAATTAACTGAAAACGGATTTGCCGATTTAACTTCAGGTGAAGAAGTAGAAAGCGCTTTGCATCAGGCCGGAACCACATTATTCGTTATCAATTCGGTTTGTGGCTGTTCCGCAGGTACAGCTCGCCCCGGCACTTTACTCGCAGTGGAATCAAGTCCCAAAAAGCCAGATCATCTTGTAACCAGTTTTGCAGGGTTTGATTACGATGCAGTAAGTAAAATTCGTGAGCATCTTTTACCTTATCCTCCTTCATCACCATCTATCGCACTCTTTAAAGATGGCAAATTGGTACATTTTCTTGAAAGGCATAATATTGAAGGCGCCTCTGCTGAAATGATCTCTAATAATTTATGTGCTGCTTTTGAGGCATATTGCTAATATAATAATTTAATAAAAACCTTCTCTCAAAAATGAAGGTTTTTATTTCTTCTTTTAAAATATCTTGTGTGAAAAAGTTCAGGAAATTTTTCCAAAACTAAAAAACTCCAATGTATCCTAATTTATACTTTGTTTTTAAAGATTGGTTTGGATGGAAAATTAATGCCTTCAAGATTTTTTACACTTTTGGTATTTTTGTAGCGCTTGCTTTTATTGTATCAGCCTATTTTCTCACACGTGAGTTGAAGCGTAAAGAAAAACAAGGGCTTTTATTACCTCGCGAGGAAACCATCACTACAGGTAAGCCTGCCACTTTTATAGAATTATTTATCAATGGCCTTGTAGGTTTTGTTTTTGGTTTTAAACTGATTGGAGCTTTTATCGCAAGCCGGCAACCCGGGTTAGATCTACAGGGATATATATTTTCTTACCAGGGAAGTTGGATTGGCGGCATCATACTTGGGGCGATACTCGTCTATCTAAAATACCGGGAGAGAAACAAACAAAAACTGGCTAAACCGGAAAAAAGAGTTATCAGGATTTGGCCTCATGACAGGGTGGGAGATATTGTAATTTTTGCTTTGGTTTTTGGAATCATTGGCGCTAAAATTTTTGATAATCTTGAGAATTGGGATCGGTTTATTTCAGATCCAATAGCTAACTTAATTGCTCCGAGCGGACTTACTTTTTATGGTGGACTCATTTGCGCAGCTATTGCTATTTTAATTTACGCACGTAAAAAAGGGATTGGTCTTCTTTATCTGATAGACGCTGCTGCGCCCGCTCTGATGATTGCGTACGCTATTGGCCGAATGGGTTGCCAAACGGCAGGAGATGGCGATTGGGGTATATTTAACA
>DASSHD010000454.1:0-7680 GCA_035693085.1 Hanamia sp.
ATCTTTCAACAAAAGCAAGGAAAGTAATCGAATCTACGGACGCGATAAATTTTGTGAGTATTGTAAATTTGTGGGAAATATCAATTAAAATAAGTCTTGGCAGACTTTCTTTAAAAAACTCTTTTGAAAAAATTGAAGAAGAGATTAGAAATAATAATTTCGGAATGCTACCAATATCTTTTCAAGACACTTTGATTCTTTCATCCTTACCGTTCCATCATAGGGATCCGTTTGACAGGTTATTAATTTCACAGGCAATCAACAATAAATTCACCATTGTTTCTAAAGACCAGCATTTTGGCAGCTACAATGTAAAAGTTCTCTGGTAATATTACGGCGACCGCGATTGAAGTACTATTTTAAGGTTTGGGTGCCTAACACTAACCCAACCTTACAGCAAACGAATAAATAGTACCGATTCCAATTCATCTTTTTTGCAACACTAATGTACTCATACATCGTTGGTCATTTACATTAGTGGTTTTTAAAGGCTCTAAAAATTGAAGATTGAATTCTTTCATACATTCTGCAAGTAAAGACCTGGTTAATAAAAACCGCATCGAACCATCCGGGATTTTATAATTACCATTCGAAATCAATTTCACTTTATCTTCAATACCTATATCAGACGCCATCCGTATAAACAAAGTACCCATTGATGAAAGTACGCGGAGCATTTCTGTCAACATTTGTTTGAAATGATTAACATCAACTGCGAAATGCAATACAGCACTACAAATAATATGATCAAAAAAATTTTCTTCAAAAGGTAATTTTTCCAACCCGGCAACCTGTAACCGTAGCGGGGACAATGATTCATTCACTTGTTTTAAATGAATAATAGCTGCCCGGCTGTTGTCAACTCCATAAATTTCAAAATCGTTTTGTAAAAACCATTTCATATTTCTTCCGCCTCCACAGCCCGCATCCAATATTTTTTGATGAGGCTGGTAACGGCCTTTCATGATCTGGTCAAGAAGATAAATATCCGTTTGGCCAACTAATTCGGAAAGTAAATTATAGTTTTTGATAAGAGTTGTTTTTATTCAGAAAGTATTTGACGGATCATTTGATTCGTAAATCCCCATTCGTTATCATACCAAGCCAATATTTTGCAAAGATCTCCATCTACCACACGAGTCATTTCCATATCAATTGTAGAAGCAAAAGGGCTTTGAATTATATCAGTCGAAACCAATGGCTCATTGGAAACAGAGATTACTTTTTTATAGCGACCGGTTGCTGCTTCTTCTTTTAAAATGTTGTTGATTTCTTCTGCTGATGTTTTTCTTTCCGCAACAAAAGTAATATCAGAAATAGAACCCACTACGACCGGTGTGCGAATGGCAATTCCATCAAACTTTCCTTCATATTGTGGTAAGGTTTTGATAGTAGCAATCGCCGCCCCTGTTGAAGCCGGCACCAGGTTCATTGCTGCAGCCCTACCCATTCTTAACTTTTTCTTTGACGGTCCATCTACCAATGATTGTGATGCCGTATAAGCATGAATGGTATTTAAAATGGCTTTCTTAATTCCTATTCTCCTTCCGATAATTTCTATCACCGGGCTTATATTATTGGTGGTGCAGCTCGCACACGAAAAGATAGCCACTTTTCCATCTTTCGTGTTTACACCGTGAACAACTGTAGGTGTATCTATACTTTTAGTTGGCCCGGAAATAACCACTTGTTTTGCGCCGGCATGAATGTGTTTTTCTGCATCCTCACGATTAGTGAAAAGCCCGGTACTTTCAATTACTGTATCAATCGCAAGATCTTTCCATGGTAATTCGGCAGGATTTTTTATTGATAGATAACTAATCTTCTTATCTCCAACCTTTAAGTAATCTCCATCAGCGCTTACATCTTTATTGTAAATACCGTAGGCGCTGTCATATTTTAGCAGATATGCAGCATTTTCAATCGTTAATAAATCATTGATGGCTACCACTTCAAGCCCAGGAGTATCCATAATTACTTTTAAAGATGCACGCCCTATTCGTCCGAAACCATTAATTGCAATCTTTTTCATTTTATAAAAATTTATAGGTTAAACGGATTATTCGAAAACTAAAAGATTCCTCCCCACCTCCAGAAGTCAAACCAGAACTGAGGTAAGTGATGGCGAAATTTTACAATAGCCTATGATCCGTTGTGAAAAATTTAGGATTGAAGTATTATTGTCTAAACTGGCTATGCAGTAAAAGCATAAATAATACTGTTTTCTATTTTATTATTACAAAAACAATTTTACCATAAAACAATTCAACAATTGGTTGTCAGCCTGAGCCTGTCGAAGGCTAAGCCAACTGCTTCTTTTTCTTTTCTTCAATAGCGTTCAATAATGTAGCGTAAGCTTTATTAAATTTTTGAACCCCTTCATCTTCTAATTGTTGTGTGATGTCATCAATATTAATTCCGTTATCTTTTAACTTCTGCAATTCCTGTGTTGCTTTCACCAGGTTATTTTCCAGGTGGGCCTGAGCTTTACCATGATCACGGAAAGCATCAATAGTTTCTATTGGAAGCGTATTAATGGTATCGGGGCCTATTAATGCTTCCACATATTTCACATCACTAAATGAAGGATCTTTTGTGCTGGTGCTTGCCCACAAAACTTTTTGTTTTTTAGCACCTTTCTTTTCAAGATTTCTGAAACGATCACTGAAGAAAACTTCTTTATAAATTTCATAAGCTTTCTTTGCTGACGCAATAGCTATTTCACCAACCAGATTATCTAATTTTTTTTCTTTTAACATCGGATCAAGCAACACATCAATGCGGCTGAGAAAAAAACTGGCTACAGAAGCAATGTGATCAATCGGTTGATTATTTTTTAAACGATCTTCCAGTCCGGAAATATATGCTTCTGTTACTTCTTTGTAACGTGGCAGGCCAAACAATAAAGTAATATTGATATTAATTCCTTCGCTGATACATTTACGTATTGCAGGCAAACCTTCTTTAGTTCCGGGGATTTTTATCATCACATTTTTGCGCGCTACTGTTTTCCATAATTCCCTCGCCTGTTTTATGGTTCCATCAGTATCATTGGCGAGGTGCGGCGAAACTTCCAGGCTTACAAAACCATCAGTACCCTTCGCTTCATCATAAACCGGTTTTAAAATGTCGGCTGCGCGCTGAATATCGCTTGCTGCAAAACCAAAAAATATTTCTTCATTATTTTTCCCTTCGGAAGCCAATTTTCTGACATCATCGTCATAATCAGAACTGGAAGAAACTGCTTTCTCAAAAATGGAAGGATTGGAAGTAATTCCACACAAACTATCTTCATCAATCAGTTTTTGAAGCTCCCCACTGTCCATTAATTTTCTGTCAAAAGAATCCAGCCAGATGCTTTGGCCTAAATCGTGTATTTGTTGTAAGTTGTTCATTATTTATTTTTTATTTTAATGTTTTAAAAGCCTCAAAGTGTATGCCACGAAAGGTACAGATAAATAAAAAAATTAAAAAAAAAGTTTATAAATTACTATACAGTTCATTTCTTTTCAGAATGCAAATGCACTATCACCGGTGGTTTCGGCCAATGTGGAGGTACATCATCAGAAATCAATAATGGCATTGAAGAAGTAATTCCTCCCAGGTAATCCACATTATTTTTATATACTACTTTTTTTATTTTATAAAATCTTATGACGTAAGAGCACATAATGCAGGGTTCATGTGTAGTAAACAAAATACATTCTGATAAATCCGACTTGTTTAATTTCTTTACTGCAATTCTGACAGCTTCTATTTCTGCATGACAGGTAATATCATTTTTAGTTTTACCGGCTTCTTCTGCTTCACTTATTATTTCATTATCTTTTACAATAAGCGCACCCACTGGTGGATTACGCTTTTCAGCGGCTGCTTCGCCTAATATTTCGCAACGGTGTATGTAGTAGGTATCGGGTTTCATTTCGTGTTCAATAGTTAAGGTTTAATCGGGTCAACATCTGGTTTAAAAAGCGAATCAGTCATCTTCTTTTTAGCGTATAGAATCTCATATATGCGTGGCCCAAAGAAAACAGCCATTTATCGGGAATCTGTTTTGTATGAATTCCATTAGAATAATTCAGAACTTTTAAGGAAACTTTATTCAAAAGTTTGAAGTAAATAACACCGCTTCACTCATCAGCATGGCAAAGGAATATGGATTGATTTGAAATGCATGAGCCGCCAGGCAATTTACAGACAAAGATACCTGTAAAAGATAAAACAGGAATCTTTCGAAATTGTTTGTTTACTGCAGGCAGCAGGAATTTTCAATTTCTTACTTTGTTTTTATAAATTCCGTTATTTGCAGGAACATAAGAAAAGAATCAAACTGAATGTAGCTACCGAACGAATCCCCGTGAAAAGTAAAAAATAAATAAAATGAAATCTAACAAAGAATTTGAGCAAGCCATCCAGTCTTTTTCGGAAGAAATAAAAGAGATAGCACGGCAAACAAGAAAGCTGATTTATAAAGTGCTCCCCGAAGTGGTGGAAGTAGTTTGGGTAAGGCAAAAAAACACGGGGTTCGGAACGGGGCCAAAGAAAAAAACCGAACATTTTTGTTGGGTAATGCCCGCAACGAACCATGTAAATTTAGGATTCAACTATGGCGCAGAACTTCCCGACCCGAAACATATTCTTGAAGGGACCGGAAAATTATTCCGGCATTACAAAGTAAAATCTGTTAAGAATTTATCCAATCCTGATTTGATTAAGATATTGAAATATGCGACGACATATCGTGTGCCACCAATTAATCAGAAATCCAGAACAAATTAAACAAATAGAAAAAATGGGAACATCAAAATTTGACATAGCAGATTATTTGGACAGCAAAGAAATGATTGCAGAGTATCTCAACACCTTTTTGGAAGAAGGAGATAATGCAGATGTAATTAACGCAATCGGACATATTGCAAAAGCGATTGGAATGACCAAAATATCCGAAGAAACGGGGCTGAGCAGGCCGAGTTTGTACAAAGCATTATCTGATGGAGCCAAACCTCAATTTGGTACGATAATGAAAGTTTTGAAAGCAATTGGAGGTCAAATTCAGGTAAATCCAATGTCTGTCTGAAAAATAATGACACCACAATCACGTGTACAAAACATAGCAAATAAAAACTTTCCGTGAGCGCAAAAATAAAAACGGGAAAATGAACTATTTGTTCATCTACTGCAAACAGCAGGCCTTGTAAACTTTTCAAAAATTAATAACTCTGTATGATAATTCGGAATTGATTCCTTAATCTTTTTACCGGGTTCTTTCTAAATGGCAATGCAGTCTGACCTTTTTTCTAATTTTTTTTTCAACACAAACCTGCCAGGTTTTAAAAACCTGGCAGGTTTGCAGGTAGATAAAATAAAACGGAAATCTCAATTGTTTGTTCGTTTACTTTATTGGTCAACTTTTCAAACAATACAACCATCTTTGCTTTATGGATAATCTTTCCAATGAACAAATAAATCTCTTTCAATCTCTTTTCAGAGGGAGGGAAGATGTGTTTGCAATTCGCTGGGAAAATACTGGTAAAAGTGGTTATATGCCTGCTTACGATTTCAACCGGGATGAGTTTGCAAAACATAAGGCGCAAGGTGGCAAGTTAAAAGATTTCTCAAATAAAAAATATTCAAGATTAACGCAACAAAGAATTATCAATCACCTGGATGGAAAAGAAGTTATCGGGCTGTATCCTTTATTGCAGGATAATTCTTCCTGGTTTATTGTGGCAGATTTTGATGAAAACCTCGCAGGTAAAAAAAGCTGGATTGAGGAATGTAAGTTGTTTATCGAAGGTTGCAACCGCTATCAACTTCCTGCATATCTTGAACGCTCCCGAAGCGGCAAGGGCGGCCATGTCTGGATATTTTTCCAATCAAATCACCCGGCTTATAAAAGCAGAAAAATAGCTCTGCATATTTTAGAAATTACAGGCATCATTTCACCTTTTGATAAGAACTCCAATTACGACAGGCTTTTCCCAAACCAGGATTATCATTCCGGGAAAGGCCTGGGAAATTTGATTGCATTGCCATTCCAAAAAAAGGCGTTAGTGGATGGTAACTCCTGTTTTATTGACACTGCAAATCAAATACCTTTTGAAGGCCAATGGAATTTCTTAGAAACTATACAAAGAATTCCGATTGAACGCTTAGATGAAATCTTCAATTCCATCGCAAGCCCAGCCCCTGGTACCAAAATAATTTCAGGTACATCTTTACCAAATGAAAATGAAATCCGGATTATTTTAAACAATCAAATTTCAATTGCAAGAAAACAATTAACCCCTGAACTGGTAAGCTTTTTAAGAGATAACCTCAATTTTGTCAACTCAGATTATATCATCAAAAAGAAACTGGGTAAAAACACTTTTGGTACAGAACCCTATTTCAGAATGCTGGAAGAAAAAGATGATTTGGTTTTATTGCCGAGAGGTTTCGTTGGCGCACTACTTCGTTTTTGCATAGAGAAAAAAATTAAATACAATCTTGTTGATGAGCGCAAAAAACTGACTGAAGTAAATTTTTCTTTCAAAGCAACTTTACATGACTATCAGCAGGAAGCGGTCGATTGTACCGGTAAAAAAGAGATAGGAATCATTTCCGCGCCGCCGGGTTCCGGCAAAACACTGATTGGGCTTGCCATAGCGGCCAGCAAAAAACAACCTGCTTTAATTATTGTACATCGCAAACAATTATTTGACCAATGGATAGAACGTATCCAATCTTTCCTTGGAATTGCGAAACCATTTATTGGAAAAATCGAATCCGGCCAACAAAAAATCGGCACACATATTACCGTAGCAATGATACAAAGCCTTGCCACCGTTCATGCTGAAAATGAATTATTCAATTCTTTCGGACTCATAATAGTTGACGAATGCCATCATGTTCCGGCCAAAACATTCAGACAGGTTATCAGGAATTTTTCGTCTTATTATTTGTATGGATTAACGGCAACGCCTATCAGAAAAAACAATGATGAAAAACTTATTTTCATTCATATCGGGGAAGTTATTCATGAAGTAAAATTTTCTAAGGAAAATAATTTGCCTTCGAAAAAAATATCAGTAATTATCACGGAAACTGGTTTGTCGGTTCCTTTTAATTACACAACAGACAAGGCTGAAACACTGTACCAAATACTCATTCATGATTCTGCAAGAAATAAACTCATCGTTGATGACATTAAAAGAGAAGCAAATAATGGCAGGAAAGTTTTGGTACTCACAGAAAGAAAAGCTCACATTGACACCCTGCATCAATACCTTAAAAATAATTATGAAGTAATAACAATTTCCGGTGAAGATTCGCAATCAGTACGAAACTCAAAACTGAAGCAAATTAATGAAGGCCATTTCCAGGTATTGATTTCTACGGGGCAGTTCCTCGGCGAAGGCGCTGATATCAACAATTTAGAATGTTTGATTTTGGCGTTTCCTTTTTCGTTTGAAGGCAAGCTGCTACAATATATCGGCAGGGTACAGCGTGAAGAGATTACTCCTGTCATTTACGATTACAGGGATATTAATATTGAGTATTTGGAAAAACAATTCCGGCAGCGAAACCGGTATTATAAAAAACTAATGAACGCGGGGCAGTTGCAAAAGTTTGATGAATTGGTTTTATTATTTAATGAAGATAGGGTTTATGTAAATTCAGACGACTGCATTTTACCAA
>DASSHD010000455.1:0-6210 GCA_035693085.1 Hanamia sp.
ATCAGCAAAAGCACATAATTTGAATATATCTAAAACCAGGATCGAAGTGGCGGGACGTTCATTACCTCCCGGGAAATTTATTGATTTTGAATTGGGCTTTTTGTTCAATTTCAACACAAAACCTTTTTGTTTTTCATTACAGCCCGTAACCATTACAGAAAAAAACGGCAAACTTGTTTTTGCTAAAATTAATCTGGCGGACAAGGAGCATCTTTCATATCTAAAACAATTGCCGGAGGAACAATATGCGATTTTTGAAGAATTAAGTGAAGTAAAGATCCGGCAGCATCTTATTTCAAAAGGACATTCGAATCTAATCTATTATAACAACAATTGGCAGAATCAATTAAGTGATAAAGCTGTAGAGGATTACCGCGAATATTATTATAAAAAATTCAAAAAATTATGGCCCTTTTTGCTGGAGCAGGAGCATATTTACAAACTGCAAACAGGAAAAAAATTTTCTGCCACGAATATTGAATCGTTGCAGATAGGCGCTATTCATCCAATACCGGAATTCAAAGTGACCGTTGATGAAAAATTTATAACCGTTCATTTAAAATTAAGGATCAAAGACAAGCTATTGCAAATAGAGATTCCTGATTGGATAAGCCGCTTCTTTATCATAGATCAGGATGTGTATTATCTTATGGAGGAATATGCGCATGTGAAATTGCTAAAAGAATTCAGTGCGGGGTTTTTGAAATTTCCTGTTATGCACAAGTTTAATGTGTTACGTGAAATCATTGCTCCATTAAAAGAAAAATATCCTGTTGAAATAGATCCTTCTTTGCAATTTGAAAGCCGGAAAGTGGAACCGGTTGCACAGGTAATGGTGGCGGAATACCTGAATCAATACCTCATGTTGATTCCACAATTTGTATATGAAGATAAGACGGTTGATTATGATGAACAAACGGATATAGGCGTTCAACAAAATGATAGCTTCTATCTTATAGAAAGAGATAGAGTGGCAGAAAAAGAATTCTATGAAAAACTTCGTTTACTGAATCCCGTTTTTGTAAAACAACTTCAGAATCCCTTTTATTATCTCCCTTTTAAAGATGTAATGAAAGGCAATTGGTTTTTGAAAACCATCAGGAAGCTCCAAAACGAAAACATAACTGTAAAAGGGATGCAGGATTTAAAGAAATTTAAATACAATACTGCGCACCCTACCTTTGAAATGAAGACAGGCAGCGGTACTGATTGGTTTGATTTAAAAATTGAAGTGAAATTTGGAAGCCAACAGGTACCATTGCGCGATATACAAAAAGCGATCAACACAGCACAAAAAATTGTAGTGTTGGGCGATGGTACTTTTGGAGTATTACCTGAAGAATGGTTGAAACAATACCGGATGATCATGAAAATGGGAGATGAAAAGGATGGTACCCTTCGCGTAAATAAAATGCACTTTTCTATTATAAATGAACTGCACTCTTTGATAGATGAAGAAGAAATATTAAAAGAACTGGAAGATAAAAAACAACGATTGCAAAACATAGATAGTTTGGAAGTAAAGCCCATAAGCAAAAAAATAAAAGCGGTGCTTCGTCCTTATCAGAAAGGTGGATTTCAATGGCTGCAGGCGCTCGATGAACTGGGATGGGGAGGCTGCCTGGCTGATGATATGGGACTCGGAAAAACATTGCAGGCAATAAGCTTTTTACAATTCATAAAAGAAAAATACAAGAAATCAACAAGCCTGGTAGTATGCCCTACTTCACTTATTTACAATTGGGAAAGTGAAATACAAAAATTTGCTCCTTCATTAAAATATCATATTTATTATGGAATGAATCGCGAATTCTCTAAGGAACATTTAGAAAATCATGACATCATCATTACCAGCTATGGTACTATGCGCAATGATATTGAAGATTTACAACATCATCCCTTTCATTATGTAATTCTGGACGAGAGTCAAAGTATTAAAAATCCGGAGGCCCTGGTGACAAAAGCCGTAGGATTATTAAAAGCAAAAAACAGGATTATCTTAAGTGGTACGCCTGTACAAAACAACACTTTCGATCTATATGCACAAATGAATTTTTTAAATCCGGGTTTCCTGGGAAATAAAGAATTTTTCAAAACAGAATTTGCCATCCCAATTGATAAAAACAGCGATAGCGAAGTAGCCGAACAATTGCGAAAAATGATTTATCCATTTATCCTAAGGCGTACCAAAGAAAAAGTAGCCACCGATTTGCCGGATAAGACAGAAACAATTCTTTGGTGCGAAATGAAAAAGGAGCAACGTGCTGTGTATGATGAATACAAAATTTATTACCGGCATCAGTTAATAAATAAAATTGAAGAATCGGGAATGAAGAATGCAGCTATTTACATTTTAGAAGGAATGATGCGACTGAGGCAAATATGCGACAGCCCTGTGCTGGTAAGGGATCCGGAAGTAACCACCACAGCCAGCATCAAACTTCATGAATTACTGCGCGAAGTTTCTGAAAACACCGGCACACACAAACTTCTTATTTTTAGCCAGTTTACCGAAATGCTTTCCCTGGTAAAAGAAGCATTTACAAAAGAAGGTATTTCTCATCTTTACCTTGATGGAAAAACACCGTCTGCTAAACGAAAAGAATTGGTAAATCAATTTCAAACTGATTCAAACATCAAATCATTTCTCATTTCATTAAAAGCCGGCGGTGTAGGTTTAAATTTAACGGCGGCTGATTATGTATATCTCATAGATCCCTGGTGGAATCCGGCAGTGGAAGACCAGGCGATAGACCGCACTCACCGGTTAGGACAAACTCAAAAAGTATTTGCATACAAAATGATCTGTAAGGATACTGTGGAAGAAAAAATTCTTAAACTGCAACAAAAGAAGAAATCGCTCTCTAAAGAATTGATAAGCGAAGAGAAAGGGTTTATAAAAAAACTGACCAAAGATGACGTGGAATTTTTGTTTAGTTAGATTGAAACGCACTCGTCCATAATTAAAACAATTATTTTACCTGATCAATGCAACGTTTCGTATATTTTATTTGTCAACCAGAAAAATAAATTATGAAATCGTTATTAAATTTATGGCCGGCAATTGCGGTAGTTTTAATTTTTAATTTATCATGTCAAAAAAACAATGATACTCCTACATCAATTTTGGGAAAATGGAATATCAAAATAGATTCCACATATAAAGGTGTTGGACTTGGTAACCACCAGGTAACCTATTACGGACTGCCGGGAGATTACTTCAATTTTAGTACGGATGGACATTTATATACCAGAGAGAATTCAATTTTGGATACTTTAAATTATACTATAAGTTCAGATTCGATTATAATTCCGGACTTTAGTGGAGGTGAAGTAGGGAAAGGACTAATTGCATTTCCTCCAGGCCATTCTCTGATTATCCGTTCAGGATATTTTGCCACCCCAGGTGGAGTTTTCGGAAGAACGGTTTATTTGTATAAGTAAGGCTTGATCTTTTAGCGATTCTTCTGTTTGAAATATCAAAAACACCAATTTTAACCTCCACCAATTTTTGACAATGGCTACCATTGGAGTATTATAAGTATCAATAATGAATTCTAATCATAAGAAATTATATTTTCTATTTATTACAATAAAACTCAGATCTGTTTAACCGGCCTTTCTGAATATGATATTCAATCAGGAAAATAAATTTCTTAAAAGACTTCTCCTTTATGAAGATTGTGTGGTATGAGTAGTTGGCGGATGAATAAAAATTCTGTCATTTACAATGCTCCACAATGTTACAACAAATGCGATTGCGCCAAATAAAAACATAACAAATGATGCATTATTAGCTGTACGCGAGAAGCCTAATACCCAGGGGGAGATAAACATCCATGCAGCAATTATTAAATTGACCCATTCTTCCCATAATCTTTTATTAGATAATTCCCAAATTGAAAAAATAGCTAATAGCGCTCCCGTAACAAAAGGGCACCAGGCAAAATACTTATCATAGAAGCCAAATACCCATGGAGTGATGAATACCCATATCCCAATAACCATAATTATCCAATCTTGCCATCTTAGTGTACGTTTCATAATAAACCTCCTATTTTTAATTTTAAATAATTATAAATTTAATATCCATTTTTTGAAATGGAATTATCATGCCAGAATAGCTTTATAATAAACACTTTACTATATGAGATTGCAATACAATCATTTCGATTGTTTATTAAAATCAAAGAAATTAATTTATGGAATTTTAGTTTCCGTTTTTGTATAAAAAATTCAACAACTGTTAAATATTCCTAATGGCGTTGATCAAAGTGTATAGTTGATCAAAGAATATATTGGAACGTCATTGAATTAGATTTGAAGGTATTTTACGAGTATTCAATCGTATATCTACTACCTCATCAGTAATTTCAGAAACAATATAATTAAGTAATCATGCCCTTGTGAAGAATTCAATGAACTATACCTTTGTACCAGATGTTGATTGATAAATTGAAAACATCAATCTTCCAAAATATCCAATTAAATATCCCCTGAAAGAGCCTGAATCCAACTATCCAATAAAAGATCAGTGAGTCTGATATTTGTTGATCTCTTTTTTTCCGATAATCCTGACGTAAGGAAGGAATCGGCACCAATACCAGTAAGAAATTAAAATATCCTTTAAAAGACCAATGAGCATTTATTCAATATCAGATCTAAAACCGGCAAGACCCGAAGTTCAAAAATTTTAGACTTAAAAGCCTGCACATTTATGCAGGCTTTTTTTGAACTATTTTTTCTTTTTTTACCATACCCTTATCGTTCCATCAGCCTTTTGTCCAAAAAGAATACAAGGTTCGTAAGATTTATCCATGTTGGAAATCACCTGGCCTATGCAATGATAAAGCAGAATGAAAAATTCAGATTATTGAAAATTCTATTTTCTATTTGTAGAAATAAAAACCGGATATGTACACATCCGGTTATAATATGAGATTCATCTAATGAAAACCAAATTCCTTTAAGCAACATTATTTAGGGTGTCTGTGGAGTAATCTTAGTTGATTGTTTTGTAAGACTTCCGGCATTCCCCATGCCCCATATTGCCACAACAAATGTTATTGCGCCAAATACAAACATGATCCATGCTGCGTTAGGTGTGTGGGAGAATCCCAGTATCCAGGGAGAAATAAATACCCATGCACCAATTATTAAATTAATCCATTCTTCCCATATTCTTTTATTAGCTAATTCCCAAATTGAAAAAATTACTAATAATGCTCCCGCAACAAACGGGCTCCAGGCATAACTTGTCATACTGAAACCAAATATCCATGGAGTGATGAATATCCATATCCCAATGATCAGAGTTACCCAATCCTGCCATCTTTGTGTGTGTTTCATAATAGACCTCCTTTTTAAATTTTAAATAATTCTAAATTTAATATCCGGTTTTTGAAAAGGAATTATCATGCCAGAATATCTTTATAAAAAAACTCTTTACTATACTGAATTGTGAGTTAATCGCTTCGATTATTTATTAAAAGAAAAGAGCTAAAATTGTGGAATTTTAATCTCTATTTTCGTATAAGAAATTCAACAATTGTTAAATGTAGCCAATGCCCGGAAAAAAGAGTTTATTGGAATTGGATAAGAAAAAATAATAAGGCATAAAATATACCGCTTCAGTTCGCTTCATTGCCAACGACCTTCCCAATAAGAAAATCATTTTTTCTAAGAATGTTGGCGAAAGACGAATAATAACACAGTAAAAAATATAGCAATCGAAGCTATAGATACGTAGAAATTAAAAAAACTGCCATGAGCTATCAAATAAATAATGCCAAAGACAAAACGATGTAAACTAAGAATCAACAACTAATTTTGACAACACTCCCCATCCCGAACAGGCATCCCATCCCGGCCCGGCAGTATAGCCGGTATTGGCAGTGGTAGTTTTATTATTTCCTTCAGTAATATCCCTGCACAACCCGGTGTCAGCATATAATAGCGGATGAATAAAACCGGAATTTTTTTTATACTGTTCATTGAACAAGGCAATCAACCCTGCCATTAAAGGAGCAACCGCACTTGTGCCACCAATTACAAGTTGTTGTCCGTCAACCAAAACATTGTATCCGGTATTGGGATCCGCATTGCCAGCCACATCGGGTACACCACGCCCCTTAAATTTCGTATCAATTTGCAACGGAACATTTGCTTTAGCCTGGTAATCTGCCAAAGGAATGTGGCTACTTACTCCTC
>DASSHD010000456.1:0-2644 GCA_035693085.1 Hanamia sp.
TTCAGATTTTTCAAATAAGTGATACTTGCAAAAGCGCCGATTTCATTTTTTACTTTTTTACCCGGAGTTACACCATAAGCGCCTTTGGCGGATAAAGTATCATCAGTAACAAAAGTCCAGCGTGATGTAATCGGTGAAACAAAAATGGATAATCCGGGGACTGGTTTATAATTCAAACCGAGACTCAATAATACATAACCGGGAGAAAGGAAATTAGATAGAAGATCTTTGCTTCCATCTGAATTATATCGATATCCTTTCGAAAATTGAGAATGAAAATTTAATAATCCAGCCACATCTAATTTCGGGTTTAATGCATATCCTGCTTTTGATAAAATATCAATGCGATCATCATTTTTCCTGGTTCCGGTGCTGGAAGTGTTTACAAGTCCGTAATTAAAATCAAGTGTATTATCCCAGCTATATTTGCCTTTTTTATAAAAAGCGTGAAGGCCAAGATAAGTAGCAACAGATAAAGAAAAATCATCACCGCCTGCTGCCCAGTTGCTCTGGCTTCCCTGTCCGAAATTCAGATTAAATATACCACCGGTATTCCAAATTTTTGCACTATCAATTTTATCCTTTTTTATTTCTTTACTGGCACTGGCCTGTAAATCTTTTACAGACTGGTCCTGGGCGTAACTGTTGTTCCAAATTGTCAAAAAAACAATCAATAAAATTGTTGAAATAAATAAACGTAGGTAGTGCGTTTTCATATATAGGGGTTTTAAAAGGTTCCAAAAATTGCAAATCTAATAACAATAGAAATATTTTCCATACTTATTTTGTTGGTTATAATTTCAATGTAGTTTTAAAAATTTCATATTTCGATTTATATAAATTGTTTATTTTGTGCCGAAAGCATTTCATAACCTTTAAAAACAATCAGTCATGGAAGAATTACTTCAAAAATTACAAAGTATCCATGGGCTTAGTGCAGAACAAGCTCAGGGTGTTTTAGGTACTATTATTGGATATATCAAAGAAAAATTTCCGATGGTAGAGGGAGCTATTGATAATTTTTTTCCACAAAGCGCTACACAGGCAGCCGGAGCTTCAGCGGCAACACCTGGAAATGCAACTCAGGGAAGCGGAGACTTTCTTGATAAGATTTCGGAAATGATTCCGGGAGGAGCAGGCGAAAAATTAGAGCAACTTGCAAAAGATAAATTAGGCGGTCTTTTTGGGGAAAATAAGACTGCATAGTCTTTTCATAAAAAGTTTGATAAAAACCGGGAGTTTCGATTTCCGGTTTTTATTTTTCAATAGTTTAAATCTCTAGCGCAGCGTTTCCCTTGCTATCACTATCTTTTGTACTTCGCTGGTACCTTCCCCAATAGTGCATAATTTACTGTCGCGATAAAATTTTTCTACCGGAAAATCTTTTGTGTAACCATAACCGCCAAAGATCTGAACTGCATCAGTAGCTACTTTTACTGCAACTTCACTGGCATAATACTTAGCCATTGCTGATTCTTTAGTTACATTTTCTCCGCGAATTTTAAGATCGCACGCCTGGTTGATCAGTAATTCCGCAGCCATTATTTCGGTGGCCATATCCGCCAGTTTAAATGATATTGCCTGAAATTCCGCAATGGGTTTATCAAACTGATGCCTTTCTTTGGCATATTTCAAGGAAGCTTCATAAGCCCCTTTGGCTATTCCAAGCCCTAACGCTGCGATAGAAATACGGCCGCCATCAAGTACTTTCATGGCTTGTACAAAACCAGCGCCTACTTCACCCAAACGCGCTGTGTCCGGAATTCTGCAATTATTAAAAATCATTTCTGCAGTTTCGCTGGCACGCATACCCAACTTATTTTCTTTTTTGCCTCCGGCAAACCCCTTAGTTCCCCTTGTAATTATAAATGAAGTGGAATTGTTCCTGGTACGAGGTTCACCGGTACGGCAAATAACAACCGCAACATCTCCGCTCTTGCCATGTGTGATCCAGTTTTTAGTGCCGTTTATTACCCATTCATTGCCATCTTTGACAGCTACGCATTGCATATTTCCGGCGTCACTTCCGGTGTTAGGCTCAGTTAAACCCCACGCACCGATAAACTCTGCTGTAGCGAGCTTGGGCAAATATTCCATTTTTTGTTCTTCGTTTCCGAAAGCAAGTATATGCCCTGTACACAAAGAATTATGCGCGGCGACAGACAATCCGATAGAGCCGCAAACTTTTGAAATTTCCTGGATAACCGCGCTGTATTCAAAATATCCCAACCCGCTGCCACCATATTTTTGGGGCACCAATACTCCCATCAAACCAAGCTTACCCAATTCTTTAAAAATATGTAACGGGAATTCCTGCGTTTCGTCCCAAACCATCATATCGGGCTTAATATATTGATTGGCAAATTCCCTGGCAGTTTGTGCTACTTGTTGGGTTAATTCACTAATTGAAAAATTCATAATCTGAAAAATATTTTAAGTGTTGCAATTTAAAACGAATAATACAAATACTCTGTTTCTTTAACCTAAAGTCACCGTAATTACAAATCCTCATTATTTACAGGTTTACTGTCTTTTTCGATCTGGCGGCCCTCTTCTGGTCAAAAAAGAAAATATGTCCTGAAAGCTACCGGGATTGCTTGTTTACTGAATTAATAATTTTAATAAATTTGATTTTAATCAATGG
>DASSHD010000457.1:0-4570 GCA_035693085.1 Hanamia sp.
GGGTTTTACTCCGCATTCAAGAAGTTGTAAGGCGGCAAATATTCCGGCAGGGCCACCTCCTATTATTATTATCTTTTTTGTGGAATTACTTACATCTTTAAAATCAAACTGTTGTAAAATTCTTTCATAAAAGGGTTCATCAATAAATGCATTAACTGATAAGTTGACCCAAACAGTTTTTCCTCTTGCGTCAATAGATTTTTTCAGTAGATGGAACCCGGTAATCTGAGTTACTTTCTTCCCTGTTGATATGGCAATATTATTAAGGATTGTTGAAGCGCTTAATGTGTCTGATGGCAGAAGCCGTAGAGAAATTATTTTTTGCATATTTCAGTGTCAGGTTATTATCCTGAAAACTTTAAACTTTCCAAAAGTTTCTAATTCAGCAGGACTGATAAATACTATATGCAACTTTTGGAAAGTAATAACTTAGAATGGTAAATCATCAATAGCATCCTGCGAAGTAGAAGTAAAAGTATCAAGTGGTTCAAGATGATCATCATCAGATGATGCTTCGGAACCTTGTTTCAATATTTGCTCTATGCGCCACGCATCAAGATTGTTGAAATAAGAAACACGCCCGTCTTTCTCCCATTTACTTCCGCGTATATTGAAATAGATTTTTATTTCATCGCCTTCATTTACCCTATCTATAATACCAGTGCGGTCTTGCACGCATTGGAACTTTATAAAATTGGTAATTAATTTTCCATTGATATCTTCAGATTTTTCTATCACAAACTCACGTGTTTTAAAAGATTCAGTCCGTTGGATGGTGTCAAATTTTATTAATAATTTTCCTGTCAATTCGTAACTCATAGTTATTCAATTTTTTTTAAAGATAAAATCATTTTCGATAAAAGAAGCCAAATGAAGTTGCAATGTCAAAAAATCTTTTGCACATTTGTACCGGGGAGTAAAAAAAATATTTTTTTTGGGGAGAAAAAAAATTAAAAACAGATTTTGAATCTCTGAAAAGGAACCAAAATCTCTTGAAATCAATGCGGGCATAGCTTTTAAAATCCGGTCATTTTTGAAATCATAAATGATTTCCTTTTTTTAAAGGGTAAAATATTTTTTAAAGTAAAAAATCATAAAATAAAAAATTTTTTTTTCAACAAATTCTTTTGATATTCGCTGTGTTGTTGATGAAATTTTTACAAATAATTTTTGTTTCAATTTTTTGATGATCCCACAGAAAAAACTTTTTCTAAAATTATTAAAACGGCTTAGCGAAAATAATGGATAATGCTTGCGAAACAGTTTGGAGTAATTGTCTCAATATTATAAAAGATATCGTTGAGTGGCAGCATTTCAAAACATGGTTTGAGCCAATCAAGCCAGTTCTCTTAAAAGATAATGTTTTAATAATTCAGGTCCCCAGTCAATTTTTTTATGAGTATATTGAGGAACATTACGTAAATCTTCTTGCAAAGACTTTGAAAAGAGAATTAGGTAAAAATGCAAGACTCGAGTACCGGATAATGGTGGACAGTGGTAATAGCAAAAATAAACCGGTGATGGTGAATGTTCCGGGGGGTGGTTACAAAACTTATTCAAATAATGAAATGGATTTCCCTTTAGTCATAACTAATCCTGTTAAGAATCCGTTTGTAATACCGGGACTTAAAAAGATGCAAATTGATCCGCAGCTAAATTCCTCTTATACATTTGACTCTTACATAGAAGGTAATTGCAACAGGGTAGCGCGTCGCGCGGGTAAAACCGTAGCTGAAAAACCTGGCTCTACTTCTTTCAATCCGCTGGTAATTTATGGTGGAGTGGGTTTGGGGAAAACTCACCTTGCCCAGGCAATCGGGAATGAAGTAAAAAGGTTACATAATAATAAAGTAGTACTTTATGTAAGTTCTGAAAAATTTATCAATCAGTTTGTTGATCATGGTAGAAATAATGCGATCAATGATTTCATACATTTTTATCAGTTGATTGATGTTTTAATAATTGATGATGTACAATTCTTTAACCGTGCTGAAAAATCGCAGGATGCATTTTTTGCGATTTTTAACCATTTACATCAGAGCGGCAAACAATTAGTTCTTACCACCGACAAACCTCCCAAAGATTTAGAAGGCGTTCAGGAAAGATTACTAAGTCGTTTTCGATGGGGTTTGAGTGCCGATTTACAAATTCCCGATTATGAAACCAAGATTGAAATTCTTGAGAAAAAAATGAAAAATGACGGGCTTGAGATGCCTAAAGAAGTGGTAAAATATATTGCTTATAATATCCAAAATAATATTCGTGAGCTGGAAGGCGCGCTCATTTCTCTCTTGGCACAATCTTCGCTTAATAAGAGAGAAATAGATTTAGATTTGGCTAAAAAAGTTTTAAGGAATTTCATCAAATCCTCATCGAAAGAAATAACTATAGATACTATACAAAAAATGGTATGTGATTATTTTGATGTGCCTTATGAAAAATTATTACAAAAAACAAGGAAACGCGAGATAGTTCAGGCAAGACAGATTACGATGTTCCTGGCCAAAGCATTTACCAAAAACTCTTTAAAAACAATTGGCGAACATTTTGGTGGCCGTGATCATACTACTGTGATCCATAGTTGTCAGACTGTCAAAGATCTGATGGATACCGATATTCTCTTCAAAGAGAGCGTGATCGAACTTCAGCAAAAAGTACAGTTAGCGGCAATGTAGTCTAATTACAGAATCAATAATTATTTATTTTACTTTTTGAATTGCAAATGTTACTTTTGCAGCCCTCTATTAATAAATGAGGAGAGGTGCCTGAGTGGCCGAAAGGGCCGGTTTGCTAAACCGTTGTACGGGCTTAAACCTGTACCGAGGGTTCGAATCCCTCCCTCTCCGCAATCTTTCTTTAGTTGTTAAAAGAGAAAATCTCTTCGGGGCGTAGCGTAGCCCGGTCATCGCGCCACATTTGGGATGTGGAGGTCGCAAGTTCGAATCTTGCCGCCCCGACAAGGTAAAGGATATCGTTCCGATAACGAACGTAAATGTTCCGACAAAAAGGTTTCTGAAAATTTTCAGAAGCCTTTTTGTTTATGCAACAGAAAGTTTATCTCATCTAATAAACTAAAAAGTGCGGACGTTTTGATATTAGTTGAGAAAAAGAAATCCGGGATATTTGTCTACCTACCGGTAGGCAGGTTGTTTTACTGTGAGTTTTTGTTTTGTGGTTAATTAAAGTTCGATTTTCAGACTTTATTTTTTCTATTTTGGAAAAACTTGATCCGTTTGTAATAAAAATTACAGTAGCTTCGTCATAAGAAGTAAAATAATGACGGACAATTTACAATTTCTTAATGAAATGGCAGATACAAGAAAATAGTTTACTTCTAATTAATTCCTACAATTTTTTTATATTTTTTTTAAATCTTTTATGTAAATGGACTATAAATTGAAATTCAATTTTACAAATAATGTTACACCGGAACAAATGAAGTTTTATGATGAGCATGGATTTATTCATTATAAGAAGTTTTTTACCGCAGAGCAAATAAACGAAGCGCTGAACGCCATAGAAATCCTCCAAAATGAATGGATATCGCAAGGGCTTGAAAAAGTAAACGGCATACCCATTAAATATGGTAAAGATGAAAATGGCAACAAAATAATCCAACGTTTTGCATTTGCATCATTACATAGTGAGTATCTTCACTCTTTAGTAAGAGATGAGCGCATTGATAAATTAAGGTATTTTATCGGTGAGGATGCCCGCATTGCTGAGAACGAAAAAGATGGTTTGGTGGTAAGTCATTATATAAATACCGGTGAAGCCGGTTTTTCAAGATTAGGCTGGCATACAGATGGGTTAAGAGATTTGTTTACGCAATTTACTTTGAATCCAATGTTGAATATAGGAATTTATCTGGACGATTCTCCTGTTGAAAAGGGTGGTTTGCGATTGCTGGACGGAACACACAAACAAGGTATTTTTAAAATGTTATTTCGAAAAAGATATTTTGTTGACAATGAAGCTGATAAAGATGAAATTGCTTTAGAAGCTGAATCGGGGGATTTAACAGTCCATTCCGGAAGGATCTGGCACCGGGCAGCGCTGGCTTCTGTGCAAGGCGCCGCCAGCAGAAGAAGGGTAATGTATTTTCCAATAATAAAGGGAAAATACAAACCAAAGACTGATGAAAGCCGCACTCCTTTTTACCATAAATTTCATCGTTTACTAAAATAAGGCTTTTATAAAAAAATTATGACGAATTACGCCCTGGTTACAGGCAGTAGTAAGGGTATTGGAAAGGCTATAGCAGAAAGCGTTGCCAGGGAAAAGTATAATGTATTATTAGTTGCCCGTTCTGAAAAATTACTTCAAAATTTAGCGGCTGAAATAAGACAAAAATACAATGTAGATGCAAAATGGCTGGCACTGGATTTATCTGAGCATACAGCAGCAACTGAGGTGAAAGATTGGGTTACAAAGAATAATTTTCCGGTGTCCATCTTAATAAATAATGCAGGATATGGGTTGTGGGGTAATTTCAATGAATTAGCCCTGGAAGACCAAAATAATATGCTTCAATTAAATGTATTAACCTTAGTTAATCTTACATGGCTAA
>DASSHD010000458.1:0-4979 GCA_035693085.1 Hanamia sp.
GCATCTGTCCCGGCAAAAAAGGCATAGTCTGTAAAAAAATAAAAGTAGGTTTTATAGTCTGCGTTGGCGGCGGCTATGTTGAAAGAATCCAACATAGAAATCACTTCTTTTTGTTCTTGCCCGAATGATTCGTTCAGGCGGGCGTTTACTGTTCCTGTCATTGAAACTTCAGAATTTTGTGTTGATTGTTTGCATGAATAAATGGAAGAAGTAATTAAGATTGAAACGATGATTTTTTTCATTTTGTATTTGGGTTTTTGTAAAAGTTTTAATCTTTTAATTTATTGTAAGGAAAAAGTAGCAACGCCATGGTTCGTGTCTTCACGAACCGTTTAAAACTACCCACCTGGTGTTTCGTGAAGACACGAACCACGGCGGAAGAAAAAGCGCAAGCTGCATTACAATATTTTTCTCACCCACGAAATCATTTTACTTTATGCGCTTCCATATCTATCTCTATAAGTTGACCGGGGACTGCAAGTCCTTTTACTTCCAGCCATGTTCCTGTTGGAAATTGTTTGGTATAGATTGTCGTTCTAACGCCCAAAGCCTTTTCCATTGCTGCCATATCGGTTGTGTAAATATTTTCAGCATACACATCGTCAAAAGTGTAACCATAATGTTTCAGGATCTTTTCTAAATCGCTGTAGCAATTCTTCATCTGTTGCTCCATATCTCCGGGGGCCACTAATTTTCAGGAATCATCCATACTTACGGCTCCGGAAATTTTAAGGTCATTGCCAATTCTTACCGCGTGTGTATATCCATATTCATGTTCAAGTGCCGGCCGCAGGTTAAAGTATTCCGGCGTTTCATTAACTACAGGTTTGGATGGTGCTTCCTGTGTTGCTTGTTGTGATGTGGTGGTGTTGCAGGCAGCGAAAAAAACCGATGCTACAAAAAGGAATGTTGCAATTGATAATAATCTGTTCATGTCTTTTTATTTTTTAGTTGTTGCTTGCGTGGGTTTGGTTTGCAGGTATGCGTAAATACATTCTATCTCATGATCATTCAAATAACTAAGGTAATTTTTAGTAACCTGACTCATGAGGCCTATATTTTTTCTATCCCCGAGCGCTACGCCGGTTCGTATTAATTTGAAGAAATCCTCTCTTTTGTAAGACGCGGCTATGATGAGGTTTGGTGAAAACCCTTCAAATCCTTTTAAATCAGTACCATGACAAGAAGTACAAGTTGACATGGCAAGATATCTTCCAAAAGAAACCTGTGTAGTATCATGGTGGATATATTTCCCCTCCGTATTAGGTTGTATCATGCCGGCGATAGGAGAAAGCTCACCTTGCATTGAAAACGCATCTTGTATTAATGATATCCTGCCCTTAAAATTAAAAAATGATTTCTCTGGAAGCCCCGGTGTATTAGGCTCCGGCTTCAAAGTTCGTAGATAAGCGATTATTTTGCTTACCGATTCTTCTTTTAATTCATGATACATGAAAGCAGGCATAATGTAAATAGAATGGCCATTCTTTTTTACTCCATATCTTAAGAGCCTTTCAATTTCTTCATTGGAATAGGTGGGAATTACGTGCGTTAAATTAGGCGCAACCATGGTAGCAATTTTTGGATCAACATCGGGGAAAATAGCTCCCGTAAAATGTTCTCCATGACAATCGCCACAATGTGCAATGTGTATGAGCCTTTCCCCTTCAATTATGGATGCAGAGTCATTGGGAATATGTACTGCAGTAATTGGAATGGAATATGTCTTGTTCAGGAGAATAGTTGACCAGGTATAAATGGTTGCTAACGTTACAACAATTAATGAAACAATAATGACCGCTGTTGTTTTGAGTATTTTTCTTTTTGCCATTGTAAATAAATTAAAAGGATGAAATATTATTGTTGAGGTCTTATTAATCCAAATTATTTTTCCGCAGCGCTATCTGAATTCCATACACCATAAATGGACATCCATTTGCCGGTACTATCCCGTTTTAAAATTTCTGAATATTTTCCTTTCTCTACATTGATATTGCCGGTAGAATCTTTAATTTTTAATTCAAATGTTCCGATTTCATACCCCAAATCTCCATCACTTTTTGCATCAATAGTATGCACTGATGCATCCACGATCCCTGCATCTATCCCGGCCTGCCAGTATTTTTGAATGTTTGATCTTCCTTTTACGATTGGCTCATTGGGTGGCAACAGTGAAGCGTCTTCCGCATACAAATTGGCGGCGGCTGCAGCGTCTTTGGCAACGAGGACTTTGGCAAAGTCCCGGTTCATTTGTCCGAGTTCTTCAACTGTTGCCGATTTGTGTTCATTCTTTTTTTCTTTGCATCCAAATAGGAATACGACAATTAAAAATGCCATTGCGGTAAGTGTAAGCGAAGTTGTTTTTGATTTCATGTGTTTATTTTTTTAGTTATACAGCGAAAATGATAAAGTCGTATTTTTGAGAAAATTATTAAAATGCCCACTCAGTCTGTTTATAATGAAGTAGCGGATTTTATGGCAAACACGAATCCCTCAATGGTTGTAGCCTTTAAACCGTCTCCCGCCAATCAAAACCGTTTCGATTTTCTATTAGATAAACAGGAAAGCGGCCGTTTATCCGATGATGAGAAAACCGAATTAGAACACTACCTCATTCTCAACCGCATCATCGGGCTTGCAAAAGCTCGTGCGCTGGACATTTTAGGGACCGTATGATACTTTGTTAATAAGTCAATATCCATAAAATAAGTTCTTTTACTGTTTACCTTTAGCGATAGTCCCCGAAGACTTCACAGGTTTTTAAAACCTGTGAGGTCTGAAAACATTTTATTACTTAATTATAAAGATTCTGATAGTTAATTTTTTCATTCACTTACGACGGCCTCCATATAAAAAGCTTCCAGCCATTTATCTACCTGCTTTACATAAGTGGCAGATACCCTTATCTTAGACGGTAGCCTGCTATTACCGCAAACGCCATCCTGGTAGGCGATATAGGTCAAAACCACTGTTTCTTTATTTAATCCGACAAACGTAAAATTATCAATGGAAACTGATTTTACATCGCAATCTGTTGCTGTTGATTTTACCACTTTCGCTTTATTGCTAATGCCATCCCGGCTTACATTTAAAAAATCTTTAGTTGTATTTATTTTAAACCATTCTGCATTTTTATTTTTCCAGGCTTCCCATCCTGCTTTTTCTGATACGATGATTTGTTCTTTTAGTTTTTCATAGCCTGATGTTTTTGTTTGTCCAAAGGAATTTATATTGAATACAGAAATAGCAATTAATAAAATGAGAATTATTTTTTTCATCTTAAATTGGTTTTGATTCATGTTTTAAGATTTGATAATCATTTTCAAAAAGGTTGGTTATTTCGGGCAATCCTTTTTTTTCGTTTTCAGCAACGCCGGAATTTTTTAGAATCAGTCTCAGGTCTTGCGCTTTCTTGTTTTTCCAAAAAGCAGCTTTGGTATATCCTATTGTGCACACCTGATTTTTCTGTGTAAATATTTGTTTATGGTAAAACCATTTATCGTCCCAGCCTTCAAGCACTAACGTGATAGTAAATGTTGACCATCTCTTCAGTGGTTTTTTATAGATGATTTTTTGAGAAGCCAGCACGCCATACATTCCCTTTTTGACCGTTTGCTCAAAGAGTGGTGAACGGAATAATTTTTCAAACCTGATGAAATCCATATAATAGAAGTACCTGGAGTTAGCCATATATCGCAGTGAATCGCAATCAAGAATACCAACTCGGTGTTTTCGGCTAAGGTTGGATGTTACATCCATCTTGCTCCAGAAAAACCTGGAGCCAATATATAAGTAAAATATTTGCAGCCAGTAGTAAATCATTATGAATTGTTTTTATTTTGGTTTAAATGGAAATCTGTCTTATTTGTTTGTTTACTACGACTCTGGATCGTGTCGTCACGAAACATGACTGGAAATTTCAATTCTCAACTCCATACTTCAGTTGTCTGTTATATTCGTTTTTATCAAAACTTCCATTAGATTCTATAATAAATCCATCACTGTCAAATTGTAAAATTTCAACACCGCTAATGTGTACTTTTTTGCCTGTCCCATTTGGGCCGGTATTCGTACCCGTTAGTGTCCAATGAAACTCAACTCCTTTTGTTGTGGTTGGTAAACTATCGCATACTACAAGCATATCCGGAAATGCCGTCATCCTGCGCCACCTTTGCAATGGCATCGCGGCCAACAGCAGGCGTTCCGTTATTGACGATTTGAGAACCGTTTGCCGCAAAAAGATTTGCGTGTGCATTTGCATCTTGTTCCGACCATGCAGCCGCATATTTTTCACCAAAGTCTTTTCCAATTTTTTGTTCCATTGTTGTTTCATTTTTTGTTGTTGATAGATTGCAGGATACTAATAGCAGAAGCATTGCAACTGTTAGTAAGATTGTTCTTTTCATTGCACTTATTTTGGTTGGCATTTTTAAATATCAATCTTAGTCCGATTTTATATCCCAGCAGGGTTCCCCGCAGGGAGCCTGGCCGGGATGTATTTATTATACTTTATTAAGTACACTAACATTTGGAATGCTAATAACACCTGCATTTTTCATTGCTTCCTGAAGGTGTGGGTCGCTCATAAAAGCGTCCAGAACTTCAGCGCCCGCCGCTTCAAAAATCATCGTCACATCATTGGGATTTTTAACAGATGTATAAAGCCCTAATTGCTTAACGCCTGCTTTAGCACGATTGTGTTCATCGGCATCGAAACCTACTTTCCATTTTACGAAGTCTTTCACTTCGTGTTGCATAATTACTGTTACCATTTTTTTATAATTTTATTGTTATTGCCAACTCTATTTGATTTTCGGCCGCTCCATATTTTTTTGTCAATTTTTTTCAGCTTTAATTCATGCCTTCTCGAATTATTTAAAATTTATAATCTTGTGTTTCGTGAAGACACGAACCATGGCAGAGACCTACAGTATTTGGTTTTCGGCCGCTTCATTTTTGTGTTGATTTTTAATTAATTA
>DASSHD010000459.1:0-13556 GCA_035693085.1 Hanamia sp.
GATTTGCTGATTACCGGATTCGATAATTTTCTAATTAGTGATTCGTCAAATTATTAAATTTATTTTCTAAAATAATTTTCGTTTGTTTATAACAGTTATATAGTGAACAAACAATTATTACTGATTCCTGTTTAAAAACTCACTTGTATTTCATTTTCACATTTTTCGCATTTTCACATTAGCTAATCAAAGTCCCTTTCACCAAATCATCTTCCATATTTAGATTCAGTTTCCCCTCTTTATCAATAATTAATTGCAAAAAGTTACAAATATTCTTTCCATACATTTTGCTGGCATCAGAGGGCATTGTTCCAGGCAAGTCAGAATTTCCAACAATAGTTACACCGTTATAAATCACCGTTTCGTCATTTTTGGTAACCTCGGTATTACCGCCTGTAGCAGCAGCCAGATCAATAATTACCGATCCATTCTTCATGTTGTCAATCATTTCTTCTGTAATTAAAAGCGGCGCTTTCTTTCCGAAAATTTGTGCTGTAGTAATTATAATATCGGACTTTGCCACGCTCATCGCAATTTTTTCTTTTTGCCTTTGCAAAAATTCTGCTGATTGCTCCACTGCGTAACCTCCGGCTTTACTGGCATCGGCAGCTCCTTCCACTTCTATAAATTTTGCGCCGAGGCTCATTACTTCTTCTTTCACTGCAGGACGTGTATCAAAAACTTCTACAACTGCTCCCAGTCTTCTTGCAGTCGCGATGGCCTGTAAGCCTGCTACGCCAGCACCCAGTATTAAAACTTTTGCAGGGGGAATACTCCCGGCGGCTGTCATAAACATGGGAAAATATTTTGGAAATAAATTCGCGGCCAGCAATACCGCTTTGTATCCGGCAATATTTGCCTGGCTGCTCAGTACATCCATACTTTGAGCGCGAGTGGTTCGCGGGAGCATATCAATACTGAAAACAGTAACTTTCTTTTCAATAAATTTTTTTACAGAATCAGTATGATATAAAGGCTGATAAAAACCTAAGATTATTTTTGATTGAAGAAAATCAATTTCTGATTCGGCAGGAAGATGAATGGATAAAATAATGTCCGCTTTTTTCAACACATCTTCTCTTGAAACTACGCTACCTCCAGCTTCAATATATTTTTCATCTGAAGCAAAAGATTTTTCTCCTGTACCTTTTTCTAATAAAACTTCTGTGTTTAATTTCTTTAAAATAAGTATATGTTCCGGTAAAAGGGAAACTCTTGTTTCGGGAAGCGGTTCTTTTAAAACACCAACAATCATAATTTGAGAAATATGCGCCTAAGTTATTGAAAATTTAAAACCTTATGGAAAAATGTTGTTTTACTTTAAAATCTTTACTAAAAAAAACAAGGCCAATAAAAAAAAGATCAATAGTCAAAGTTACGGAATCATGCTGTTGTATTAGTTTCCAGGCTTCTTCCATTTCTTTGCTCCAGTGTATATCATCTAAAATAGAAATGGATCGTTCTGTTGATTTTTTTAGAAAAAGATCAAAATATTCGAGAGTTGCTTTTTTTCTGTGATTGCCATCTACAAAAAGCAAATCAATTTCTTTTATTTTATCATTGACTAACGGAAGTGTTTTCTCAAAATCGCCTTCTATTAATTCAATATTTTTTAATCCGGCTTCTTCAAAGTTCTCCAATGCAATTTTTGCAATATTATATGCGCCCTCAAACGTAAATATTTTTGAATCGGGATCAGCAGAAGCAAGGTAACAGGTAGTAATCCCAAACGAAGTTCCCAGTTCAACAATTGTTTTGGATTGATAATATTTCGCAATCCTGAAAAGTAATTGCGCATATTTTTTCTTCTTTAATGAAGAACCGGCAATATCTTTTACTATCCTGTTTTTAAAAGGAATCACAGCAGAACCGGCACCAAAATCTTCTACTTCAATTGTCGTATTATTTTTCAACATTTTATTTCGGAGCGATTCTGTTTTTTCATAACAATCGTACTTTTTTTTATCGTTCAAAACATGAATGATAAAGTCGAAAACAAAAGGCGAATGGACACCATGTCCTTTGCCACTGCTTGCTTTGAAATAATAATTAAAATATTTTTTTGCTAACTGAAAAGCAGAATACATCTTTTGAATTTAAACTTTATCAATCTTTTCCCAAACTTCAAAAGTATAAGGGTAATTATTTTTTTCATCTGCAGGAAATGAATCCGATTTTACCAATTCCCATTTGGAAGTATCAATTTCAGGATACGATGTATCACCTTCAACGGTAGTATGAATGCGGGTTAGATAAATGCGGTCAACAATAGACATAGTTTGTTTAAAAATTTCTCCGCCACCAATTATAAAAATTTCTTTGGTATCACTTTCTTTTGCTTTCTCAATTGCTTCGTCAATGCTGTGTGCTATAAAAACATTTTTAGGATTCCAATCTGTTTTTCTTGTAACAACTATATTGATTCTTCCGGGCAACGCTTTTTTCATTGCATCGAAAGAATTTCTCCCCATTATCACCGGCATGCCCCATGTTTTATTTTTAAAATATTTAAAATCACTTGATAATTTCCAGGGAAGTTCATTATTTGATCCGATGACGTTATTTTCTGAGGCCGCTACGATGTGTGATAACATAGTATTAAATTTTAAAAATATGAATCTTAGCTCTGAATCACATCAGTTGACTTTCCAAAAATCAAATTCTTTTCAGTAAACAAACAAATATTCAAGAATTCTATTTGACCATTTAGTTTTCCTACACCGCTACCGGCGCCTTTATCACGGGATGGCTCTGATAATTTTCTAATTCAAAATCTTCAAATTGAAAATCAAAAATATTTTTTACTTCTGGATTTAATTTCATTTGTGGAAGCGGAAAAGGTTTTCTTGTAAGCTGCAATTGTGCCTGCTCAAAATGATTTTTGTATAAATGCACATCGCCAAAAGAATGAACAAATTCTCCCAAATCCATATCGCAAACCTGTGCGATCATCATAGTTAATAATGCATAAGACGCAATATTAAAAGGCACTCCCAAAAAAACATCTGCGCTCCGTTGGTATAATTGGCAGGAAAGTTTTCTTCGTTCTCCACCCTTGGGTGAGTTAGAGGGGACCGTATAAAACTGAAATAAACAATGACAAGGCATTAGTTTCATCTCCGGCAAATCAGCCACATTCCATGCACTTATAATTAACCTGCGGCTATCAGGGTTGGTTTTTAATTGTTGAATCAATTCAGAAACCTGGTCAACAGTTTCCCCATTTGCGCCTTCCCAGCTACGCCATTGTTTTCCATAAACAGGTCCGAGATTTCCATTTTTATCAGCCCATTCGTCCCATATTTTTACACCATTCTTTTGTAAATATTCTACATTGGTATCGCCTTTCAAAAACCACAGCAATTCATAAATAATACTTTTTAGATGTAATTTTTTTGTTGTTACCAACGGAAACCCATCCTGCAAATCGAAACGCATTTGATATCCAAATAAACTTCGTGTACCTGTTCCGGTACGGTCATCTTTATCCACACCGGTTTCAATTATTCTTTGTAAAAGATCGAGATATTGCTGCATGTGCGCAAGTTAATGAATTAGCTAATTCTGAAAACCTAAATCATACTTTCATATATTTGCAAAACTTTTAAAATATATTTCATGTCAGTTTTAGTTAATAAAGGTTCAAAGATATTAGTGCAGGGATTTACCGGCACTGAAGGCACGTTTCACGCTACTCAAATGATAGAATACGGAACCAATGTCGTGGGTGGAGTAACGCCGAATAAAGGCGGCACTACACATCTTGATAAGCCGGTTTTCAATACCGTAGAAGAAGCGGTGAAAGCGACCGGAGCCGATGTGAGTATTATTTTTGTACCGCCGGCATTTGCTGCTGATGCGATCATGGAAGCGGCAAATGCCGGTATTTCTTTGATCATCTGTATCACAGAAGGAATTCCTGTTCAGGACATGGTAAAAGTGAAAAATTATTTATTAGATTCGAAGTCAAGATTGATAGGGCCGAATTGCCCCGGAGTGATTACTGCCGATGAATGCAAAGTGGGTATTATGCCCGGTTTTATTTTTAAAAAAGGAAAAATCGGAATCGTTTCAAAATCAGGAACGCTTACTTATGAAGCTGCGGACCAGGTAGCAAAAGCCGGATTAGGAATTTCGACAGCTATTGGGATTGGCGGCGATCCGATTATCGGAACTACCACAAAAGAAGCTGTTGAACTCTTTATGAATGATAAAGAAACTGAAGGCATTGTAATGATAGGAGAAATAGGCGGTGGCATGGAAGCAGAAGCTGCACGCTGGATCAAAGAAAACAACCGCAAGCCTGTTGTAGGATTTATTGCTGGTCAAACCGCTCCCGCCGGAAGGAGGATGGGACATGCTGGCGCTATAGTTGGAGGAGCAGAGGATACTGCTGCTGCTAAAATGAAAATTCTTGCTGAATGCGGCGTTCATGTGGTTGCCAGCCCTGCGGATATTGGAAAGACAATGGCTGATGTGATGAAATAGACCTATATAAAGATGGATGTCCGAGACTGAACGCCAAAAGGGAAATAAGAATTTTAAAAATTTGTTGGTTTACTGTAAACCCAAAGCCTTAGGTTTTGAAGGTGGAATCTATCGTTTGAAAGCCGCCTCAAGCGACCGTCAAATCTCATCATTCTGATGGGGCTTTCTGCACAGATCCATAAACAACACCTTACATAAATCTGACTATCCGAATTCAAATCATGTTCTCAAATAGAAATGCCAGCTATTTGTTGCTTTATTGCAAATCTTAAAATATGGAAGTCAATTCGTATTAATTCTTGGAACCTGTCTGCCGACAAAGGCAGGTTCGTGGCAAAAAAATCCTCTTCATAAAAATGAAAAGGATTTAAAAAATCTGATATCAAAAAGTCTTAATAATCTTTATTGTAACCACCACCACTGCTTCTGCCGCCGCCATATCCACCGCCGCTGCTTCTGCCGCCGCCGTAACCACCGCCGCTGCTTCTGCCGCCGCCATATCCACCGCCGCTGCTTCTGCCGCCACCTCCGTATCCGCCGCCGCCACTTTTCTTGTAACCGCTGCCTTCGGGGCGAGGCTGAGATTCGTTAACAATTAATTTACGGCCTTGTACTTCGCTTTCGTTTAATGTGGCGATAGCAGTTTTAGCTGCTTCGTCGTCTTCCATTTCAACAAATCCGAAACCTTTACTGCGGCCCGTGTTTTTTTCTTTAAGGATTTTTGCACTTGTAACTGTGCCGTACTGAGTAAATAAATTACTTAAATCGTCATCGGTCATTGACCAACTAAGATTACCAACATAAATGTTCATTGTAAAAACTTTTGTTTAAATAAATAAAAAAATAACCATTAATGAATCAGTAGCTACAATGAACTGAAGAAACCTGAAAAGAGAAACATCAGCCTAAAGGAAAACACACTAAACCATTAACAAGATATAAAGATAGCCATTTATTTGAAATTTCATTGTTTTTTTTAAAAATATTTTTCTTTCCTAAAATAGTGATAGGCTAATACCGTAAATATACGGCGCAAAGATGTAATAACCCGTATGGAGAATGCCAGCCGGGGACGATAAAAATCATAATATAAATTGGAATTGGTGAATAGCTTTTCAGGCAAAATTTCCTGTATGAATAAGTTTTTTAGATATGTAACCAATTATCATGTTGCTGTTATTTTTTTATATTTGATGAAATAATCGTTTTGAAAAGACTTTTTTTAATCTGCTTCCTTTACTGCCAGCTACCTGTTTCTTTCGGTCAAACAAAATATTTTCAACAGCAGGTAAATTATAACATTGATGTTAAACTAAATGATATTGAAAATACACTTGACGGATTTGAAACAATAAATTATACCAATAATTCACCGGATACACTCAATTATATCTGGTTTCATCTTTGGCCAAATGCTTATAAAAATGACCGGACCGCTTTTAGCGAACAATTATTACAATTAGGAAGAACGGATTTTTATTTTAGCGATGAAGATAGACGCGGCTACATTAACAGACTAGATTTTAAAGTGAACGGTACAATCGCCAACCTCGAAGATCACCCTCAATATATTGATGTGGCAAAATTAATTTTACCTCTACCTCTTCCTCCCGGGCATACAATAAAAATTACGACTCCTTTTCATGAAAAACTTCCTTTCAATTTTTCTCGCGGTGGATATGTTGGAAAGACTTATCAAATTACTCAATGGTATCCCAAACCTGCAGTATATGATAACAAAGGCTGGCACCCGATGCCATACCTTGACCAGGGAGAATTTTACAGCGAATTTGGAAATTTTCGTGTACAGATAACCGTTCCTGAAAATTACATTGTAGCTGCTACCGGCGAGTTACAGAATGAGGATGAAATAAAATGGCTGAAAGAAAAGGCTAAGGAAGGCATTGGTTATAAGGTATCAGGTATTGAGGAAAAAGTAAGAGACAAAAAGCAAGAAGAAAAAAGCGATGAGCAATTAGCAGTGAGCGATGAGAAGAAAGGGGTAAGTAAGAAGAAAAAAACAAAAAAAAGGTATAATCCGACAACCAGCAAAAAGAACAACCTCAAACCTCATACCTCACACCCGATACCTCAAACCTCAAACCTCAAAACTGAAAAAACAAAAACACTAACTTATGTTCAGGACAATGTTCACGATTTTGCATGGTTTGCGGATAAAAATTTCATAGTGCGTCATGATACTATAAAATTAACTTCAGGAAAAATTGTTGATGCGTGGTCATTTTTTATTCCTTCCGGTTTACCGGTTTGGAAAAACAGTATTCAATTTATTAAAGATGCAATAAGAACGAGAAGCCAATGGCTGGGAGAATATCCTTACCATACTGTTACTGCCGTGGAAGCTAAAATGGGTTTCAGCGGGGGAATGGAATATCCAACTATTACCAGTATTTCACCAATGCCTGATGTGGAATCATTGGATATGACGATTGAGCATGAAGTGGGCCACAACTGGCTTTATGGAATTCTGGCAAGCAACGAAAGAGATGATCCATGGATGGATGAAGGAATGAATACCTATTTTGATAACCGATACAAAAAAATAAAATATCCGGATAATAATAATAATAAAAGCGAGAAGGGCTTTTTAGAAAAAAGAATACCGGATGATAATACCAACCTGATCTACCGGATTCAGATAGCTTCAAAAAAAGACCAGCCGATTGAAACTACCTCTGAAGATTTTTCGGAAACAAATTATGATGTAATCCCTTATTACAAAACAGGCTTATGGATGAAAAAATTAGAAACTTTTGTTGGAAAAGATTTGTTTGACAGTTGTCTGCATGAATATTTTAACCGTTGGAAATTTAAACATCCATATCCGGAAGATTTTAAGAAAGTAGTAGAAGACGTGAGCGGGAAAAATATTGACACGATTTTTTCTTTATTATCAAAAAAGGGAAATATTGAACCACCCAAAAAGAAAGAATTTAAGATTGCGTCTTTCTTCAATTTTAGAAACACTGACAAATACAAATATCTTTTCTTATCTCCTGCTTTTGGTTATAACTATTATGATAAATTAATGATTGGAGGATTGATACACAATTACACTTTGCCTGAAGATAAATTCCGGTTTTTTGTTGCTCCACTGTATGCCACCGGTAGTAATACTTTCGAGGGAATTGCCAGAGCCGGTTATAATATATTAAGCTATGGAAAGATAAGAAAAGCAGTAATTTCATTAAGTGGCGAAAAATTTGATATGGATGAATTTACAGATTCTACCGGTAAAAAAAATTACCTGGGATTTTCTAAAATTGTACCTTCTATAAAAATAACTTTTAGAAATAAAAATGCAACAAGTCACATTACTAAATGGGTTCAATGGAAAACTTATTTTATAAAAGAAACACAATTGTCATTTAATATAGATTCAGTAACCCACGAAGGAATTATCACTTATCCAAAAGCAAAAAGATACCTCAATCAACTGACATTAGCCATAGATGACAATCGCGCATTGTATCCTTATTCGGCCAATATAATTGCAGAACAGGGAAAGGATTTTGCGCGTATTACTTTTGAAGGAAAATATTTTTTCAACTATGTAAAAGGTGGAGGGCTTGCTGCGCGTCTTTTTGCAGGAAAATTTATGTACCTCGGCGCTCCAGATTTTTTTGGTACCGATCGGTATCATCTTGATATGACAGGACCAAATGGTTATGAAGATTATACGTACAACAATTATTTTATTGGCAGAAATGAATTCCAGGGACTACCATCACAACAAATCATGATAAGAGATGGAGGCTTTAAAGTGAGGACAGACCAGCTTAATAGAAAAATTGGGAAAACCGATAACTGGCTCGCCGCCGTAAATTTAAAAACTGATTTTCCTAAAGCAATAAATCCGTTACAGGTGTTACCCGTAAAAATTCCATTAAAAGTATTTTTGGATATTGGCACTTATGCAGATGCCTGGAAAAATAATGCGCCAACAGGAAAATTTATTTATGACGCCGGATTACAATTGTCGTTGTTTAGAAATGTGATAAACATTTATGTTCCGGTTTTATATAGTAAAGTTTATGCTGATTATTTTAAATCCACCATACCTGAGAATAAAAGATTTTGGACAAATATTTCTTTCAGCATTGATATTCAAAATTTTGGTTTGAATAAGTATTTGAATTTACCTGAACTTTAATTTTTATTGCAAAATATAAAATGAATTCCATTGAAAATCTCTTACGTAAAACATGCGGATATTGATAAAGAAAAATGGGATGAATGCATTAACAATGCAAACAATGAATTGATTTACGCTTATTCATATTATCTTGATGCAATGAGCGAAAACTGGGATGCTCTTGTAATGAATAACTATGAAGTTGTAATGCCAATTACATGGAATAAAAAGTTTGGAATCCGGTATTTGCGTCAACCTGCCTTCACCCAGCAATTAGGAATATTCGGAAATTGCCTGCCTGCCGGTCAGGTAGGTTCGTTTACTGAAGATATAATGAAATCATTTATTGATAAGGCTTTAGAAATATTTTCTTTTATCGAAATCAATTTGAATTATGAAAACGACTATAAAGCTGCCTTTGCCCAAAAAACCAATTTGATACTTTCTTTAAATAGATCTTTCGATGAGATTAAAAAGTCTTTTAAGAATGATTTAAAAAAAAATATTAAAAAAGCAACCCGAAATAATCTGCATTTTGAACTGACTGATGAAATTGAAAAAGCAATCCTGCTTTATAAATCAGCTTATGGAAGCAGATTTTATACTCCGGGGAAAAACTATAAAAACTTCTTACAACTTTGTAAATTATTAAAAGAAAAAAGACAACTTTTTGTAAGGCAAGTAAATTCTGGAGAAGGCAAGCTACTGGCAATAGGCCTTTTCCTTCAGGATAAAAAAAGAATTTACAATGTAATGTCAACAGTATTCCCGGAAGGCCGGAAGTTGGAAGCCAATCACTTTTTATTTTACAAACTAATCGAAGAATTTTCAATGCAGAATTTAACACTCGATTTTGAAGGCTCTGAAATACCGGGGATCAATCATTTCTACAAAAATTTTGGAAGTGTTGAACAAAACTATTTTTTTGTGAAAATAAATAAACTTAAGCCTTTTCAACGACTACTAAAAAACGCTGCCGATGAATTCAAATCTTATCTTTAAAAAGAGATCACGCCTTTTTTGTGAAGAAAAAAACTTCTGTGTCTTTCCTGGCCCGATGAGGGATACATTTAAATTTCTGAGATTCTAATTTTTCTAAACATGTCTTTTTAGAAACCTCTGAATGGAATTCAATAATGACATTTGCTGTATTCTTTAACCATGAAATATCTTCTTTGAAAATATTTTCTTCAGCCCCTTCAATGTCAATTTTAAAAAGGTCTGTCTTTCTGATGTCATATTTTTTCAAAAAGGATTGTACTTTATAACCGATTACTGTTTTTTCATTTGGAACAAACTCTTTTGCAATTTCTGTGTTATATTTAAATACCCTGCTTTGCAGGTTTACATATCCATCCTTGTCTGTAAGTGCAGCCATTACTGGCATTACCCGATCTTTTTTTATTTCAGATTGCAGATTTCTTTTCAAAAATGCAAAATTATCTGCATCAGGTTCTACACAATAAATAATTGCATCCGGCATTTTAAATAAAAAATATAAAGTAGCAAACCCTACATTTGCGCCTGCATCAATTATTAGCGGATTGTTCATTTTCATTTCAGGTAATTCATAAACTTTCTTAAAAAAAATCTCATAAAAAATATCAATGTCTCCCGCATAAGTCCTTATAAAAGTTTTCTTATCGGGAAATAAAGAAAGTGAAATTTTAAAATATTTATTATAAAGAGCTCTGTATTTAGGCGAGTTTTTTCTGAACCTGTATAATTTTGTCTGCCAGATAAGAATGAAAAAAGAGGAAAGATTTTGTGTGATGGAATAGCAAAAAATTAACTTTTTGAAAATCTCTTTTGACCTTTGAATTATTTTCATATTTCCCCTGGTTTGGCATCCTGGATACACGCAGCCATAACTAAATCTTCGGGTTTAGTTATTTTAATATTGTTGATTTCACCCTCTATCAGATTTACCTTTAACCCAAATGCTTCCACTACTGTGGCTTCATCCGTAAATTTTTCTTTATAATCAATAGCAAAAGCTGGAAGCAGGATTTTACTGTGAAAAGTTTGTGGAGTCTGAATCAACTTTATTTTTTTTCTGTCAAGGATCTTATTGCCGGCATTGGTTACCATCCTCACACTGTCCGTGCAGGAAACAGCAGGAACAGCGCTCCCCAATGCCAAAGCAGTTTGATAACATTCTTTAATAAGATTAGTAGAAAGCAAGCAACGAACCCCGTCATGCACAAAAATAATGGCATCTTCTTTTTCAATTAAAGAAAGCCCGTTCTTTACAGAATGAAATCTTGTTCTCCCACCGGAAGTGATCTTAAATTTGGCAGCGTCAAAATATCCGTCAATGATTTCCTGCCCTTTTCCAATGTGGTCTGAAGGCAACACCAGTATCACTTTCATATCTTCATAAGTATCCAAAAACGCCTTGATGCTGTAATATAAAACCGGTTTATTTTTTAAAAGTAAAAACTGCTTGGGAATATCAGTATTCATTCTTGAACCATTTCCACCGGCAACAATTAAGGCGATTTTTCTCATTCTCTGTACATTTTTATCATTTACATTTTGAATGAATTAAATTAAATTTAATTGAATCTTTCTTCTGATTTTTACTAAATATAGATTGCAAAGTTGATCCAATTAATTTATTCTCCATAAATAGCCACCCAATTTTCTTCTTCGCTATTTTTTAATCCACGATACATCCCTGCACTGTTGAAAACCAATGCAGCATTGGCTTTTGTATCCATCCCTATAAGGCCGCCTTCGCCGTTAAGCTCTACAAGTTTTTTCAAAACAACTTCTTCGCATGCCTGCTGAAGTGTAAAATTTTTATATTCCATCAAACAACTAACATCATAAGCGGCAACGGCTTTAATGAAAATTTCTCCGTGGCCTGTGCATGAAATAGCACAGGTTTTATTGTTGGCATAAGTACCTATTCCTATCAAAGGACTGTCACCTATTCTTCCAAATCTTTTATTGGTCATTCCCCCGGTAGAAGTTGCTGCCGCAATATTTCCTTCGCCATCACAGGCAACCGCACCAACCGTTCCAAACTTTTTTCCTTTCATCAGGCCAACCAATTTATCATTTTTATGATCGAGTTGATACAAATCGCTGTCTCTTATTTCTCGCCACTGGTCGTAACGGTATTGGGAATAAAAATAATCATCCGGCTCTAATTTTATTCCCTGCTTGATGGCAAAATCATTAGCGCCTTTTCCACTTAGAAAAACATGACCACTGTGAAGCATTACTTCTTCAGCAAGCTCTACCGGGTTACGAATATTTCGAACACCCGCTATGGCTCCCGCTTCCAGTGTACTTCCATCCATGATGGCAGCATCCATTTCATTAAGTCCCTTTTTTGTAAAAACGGCACCTTTGCCTGCATTAAAAAACGGATTATCTTCCATGACAACCACCGCGGCTTTTACAGAATTAATAGCCGTGCCGCCATTTTCCAAAACTGCATATCCTGCGTTTAATGCTTCTGAAAGTCCATGCCGGTAAGCTTCTTCCAATTCAGGAGTCATATCTTCTTTTAAGATGGTACCGGCGCCTCCGTGTATAGCTATTGAAATTTTTTGCATTGATAAAAATGAATTGAATTATTACCTATTTATTTGCCTGCCTACCGGTAGGTTGGTTTACTGCTGCCCAAATCTTAATTTGTCAAATATGAATTATTTTTTCTTAGAATTTAAACAAATGAAAATTACAAATCCAAAATTACAAATCAGTAAGCAGCCTTTTACATTCGGTCAATAATTTTTCTTTATTAATAGCAACGGTACCCACTTGTTCACATACAATTCCACCGGCGATGTTGGCTATTTCAGCGGCAAGATGAATATTTTTTGTAGCAGCATATACTAATGAGGCAATTGCAATAACCGTATCACCCGCACCGCTTACATCTGCGATATTTCTTCTGTGAGATGGAAGTATTTCTTTTTTATTATTTTCCTGGTAAAAAATTCCTTTTTCTGATAAAGTAATCAATGAAATTTTATGTTCTAAATTTTCTTTTAATTGTGTGTGGATACCGGCTAAGAACTCTTCAGATATTTCTTCGTGTAATAAATTCAGGTTTGTAAATACTTCTACGAGATTGGGTTTAAAAAGAGTGGCATTTTTATAAGTAAAGAAATTTTTTCTTTTGGGATCAACCGCGGTGGGCACTTTATTTTTTTCACAAAGTTCAATCGTATTGGCAATAATATTTTTGGTGAGGATTCCTTTATTATAATCTTCAAAAATAACTACATCCGGCTTTTCGGTAGTAATATATTTCTCTATTTGATTTTGCAATTTTTCTTCGTCCACTTCGTCTATATCATGCACATTTTCTGCGTCAAGCCGCATCATCTGCTGGTTTCGGCTAATGATCCTTATTTTGTTCGTAGTAATTCTTTTTCTGCTTTCAAGCAAAAAGCGGGTATCAATATTATTGTCCTGCAATAATTGTTTTAGCTGAATCCCATCTTCATCATCTCCCAGAATTGAAAGTAATGCCACTGAGGCATCTAATGACTGTAAGTTCAGGGCAACATTTCCGGCCCCGCCAATTCTTTGTTCTTTTTTACTAACAGCTACCACCGGCACAGGAGCTTCGGGAGAAATTCGTTCTACCTCTCCCCACCAATAAGTGTCTAGCATCACATCGCCAATCACGGCTACTTTCATTTTTTTTAATCCGGAAAATAATTGATCTATGTCCACACTCATTTAATTTTTGATTTTATTTTTTTCTGATTTTTAATCGTAATGTAGAAAACTGGTATTCCTGCCAAAACAATTCCTAACCCCCATAAAGTATAAAGAGGCTTAAAAAAAACAAGGAACACGCAGAAAACAGATCCCATAATGATATACAACGCCGGTAAAAAAGGGTACGCGAATGCTTTGTAGGGTCTTTCAATATCAGGTTTCG
>DASSHD010000460.1:0-6633 GCA_035693085.1 Hanamia sp.
GTTATCTCACTCCATTAGAGCAGGTAAATGTGATCTCAGGAATTTTATACAGTTATTATAATTTAAAAGGAAATGAAGTAAGCTACGACCTTTCAGACGATTTTCTGATTACCAAACTTATCGAAAATAAAAGAGGGAATGCCATAACAAACGGAATCCTTTATTTGGTTCTCTGTGAACTACTGGATATTCCTGCCAAAGCGATCAATATCCCTAAACAATTTATTATCGGATATTTTGAAATAGATTATAATTTCCCAAATCCTACCAAACAAAAAAGTGAAAAAATTAATTTTTATATAGACCCGCTTAACGGTCAGGTGTATTCGCACAAAGATGTAGAAAGTTATTTTAAAAGAATCTCTGTCCCTCCCACTCCTTCTTATTACCGGCCTTTGAGTAATAAAAGAATTATCCAGCATCTTATAGAAGAATTCAGCAAATGTTTTATAGACTCCAACAATCTTTATAAAAAAAATGATTTACTTTTTCTCGCTAAATTGTTAGACGACTGAGAAGAAGAGTTCCTGTAAATCTTAAATTAAAATTCTCTTTATTTGCCTGCCTGCCGGCCACGCTGCCTGTCCGATAGGCACGGTAGGTTTGTTTACTGTTAAGGCTTTTTGAGAAGATTAAATATTTGTTTCAGTTCAAGCTACTCTCTCAAAAAAATGAAACCACAACCTGTTTCATAAATCAGAAAACAAAAAAATAGAAATTTTTTTCAGCTACGCAAAATATAAATCAGGCATTAAATTCATTATTTTATAAAAAGATATTACTTTCATTCCCGAAAATTTCGTTTCATGACCAAAAACAATCTATGCCAATGTCTGTAAACACAACTGCTATAGAAGCCGCCGCCCCTCCTGTAAAAGCAAGGTTTCCAAAAAGTATTCCTTATATTATAGGTAATGAAACAGCCGAAAGATTTAGTTATTATGGCATGAGGGCCATTTTAGCCATCTTCCTGGTTTCTCAATTTAATTTTAGCGATGCTAAATCTAATGCCACAGTGCATTTGTTCATTGCGCTTACTTATTTTATGTCTATAGTAGGCGGCCTTTTAGCCGATTGGTTTCTTGGAAAATATGCTACTATTTTTTGGCTTTCGCTGGTATATTGCGCCGGACATTTCTGCCTGGCTACGTTTGACACCAATGTAGATGGATTTCTTTTCGGTCTGTTATTAATTACCATTGGCGCCGGTGGTATCAAGCCTTGCGTTTCGGCAAACGTTGGCGATCAGTTTGATCATACCAACCAAAGTCTCATCTCAAAAATGTTTAACTGGTTTTATTTCTCAATTAATGTAGGCGCTTTTTTCTCTACCCTCCTAACACCATTTCTATATCAAAGATTAGGGGCTAAGGTGGCTTTTGGCGTACCGGGAGTTTTGATGGGTATTGCTACGTTGATTTTCTGGCTGGGACGAAAGAAATATGTTCGGGTAAAGCCAACCGGGTTTCCAAAGAAAAATTTTATTTTCATTAATGCCTTCCTGCTGCGCACATTCATTACAAAAAAGAAAGGAGAATCAGCCAGGGATATAGCGAAACAAAAATATTCTGCTGAATCGCTCGAAGGAGTCTTTGCCGTATGGCGCGTGCTTTCGGTTTTTATTTTCATACCTATTTATTGGGCGCTTTACGATCAAAGCAGTTCAGAATGGGTTTTACAGGCACAACACATGAATCTCAATTTCTTATCAGTAACATGGTTGCCATCGCAGGTACAAGCCATCAACCCAATTTTAATTTTAGCTTTTATTCCTTTGTTTTCTTATGTTATTTATCCGGGTGTAGAAAAAATGGGGATTAGCGTAACACCTTTGCGTAAAATTGGAACAGGATTTATTGTTTTAGCCAGCTCTTTTTTGGTAATTGCTTTCATACAGACGCAAATAGACCATGGACTTAAACCAAATATCGTATGGCAATTATTTGCCTACACATTATTAACAGCTTCAGAAATATTGGTATCTATTACCGGCCTTGAATATGCATACACACAGGCGCCTAAATCAATGAAAAGTACCATTATGGCTTTTTGGCTGATGACTGTTTTTGTGGGTGATTTGTTTGACACTTTAGTTAATAATAATATCAACAATCACGGCTTTTTATATCCCTTAGAAGGAAGCGCTTCATTCTATTGGTTTTTCCTCGCTATCTTAGGTGTCTTTACTGTGACCTTTATTATTATCTCCAGGTTTATTAAAGAAAAAAGTTACCTGATAGAAAGTGAAGAAACGCTAACTGTAAATACGGACAAGGCTACCAATGATGGTTTGCTGGAACACTAAAGCAGAGTGGCAGAAGAATTAAAACCAATTTTATCAAGTGCACTTGCCACTAACCTGCCTGTCGGCCAGGTTACACAAATTTTCACGAATCATAAGAAAACCTAGAACTTTCCGGACTTTTGAAACAAGGCAAGTTTGAAAGTAAGAAAAAATTGGAATCATTTTTATTTGTTCGCCTACCGGCAAGGCGGGTTGGTTTACTGTTCAAAAAAAACTTTTGGAAAGTTTATTGCTCAATTTTCAATTGGGTGCGGGTTTCATAAATTTCCAAAAGTTGAATCTCATCCAAAATAAAAATCATAAATATTTGTTTGACTACTGTTCAAAAAAAACTTTTGGAAAGTTTATTGTTCAATTTCCATTTGGATACGGGTTTCATAACTTTCCAAAAGTTGAATTCCATACAAAAAACTTTTGGAAAGTTTATTTCTCAATTTCCATTTGGGTAAGGGTTTTATAACTTTCCAAAAGTTCAATCTCATCCAAAATAACTTTTGGAAAGTTTATTTCTCAATTTCCATTTGGATGCGGATTTCATAACTTTCCAAAAGTTCAATACTCAATCCTAAGGCGGGAGACTCGGCTGCGATGAAAAAGAAAACACCTCAAACCTGCCAGGTTTTAAAAACCTGGCAGGTTTGCCAACATATAAAAAACACATCTATCTTTCAAGATAAATTTCTAACAATTATCTTGCAGAAAATTTTTTCATGAAATAGCCATTAAAAATGTTCAAACCAAACGAAAATGTTTATCAGGCGTATTCCATGTGACAAATAAAAACAATAAAAGATAAACACATGAAAAAAGCAGGGATACTTGGCGGAGGTCAATTAGGAAGAATGTTATTACAGGCGGCAGCCAATTATCCGGTTGAAACTTTTGTTTTGGAAAATGATGAGGAATGCCCCGCAGCGCATTTATGCCATCATTTTACCAAAGGCGATATTACTAATTATGAAGATGTTTATAATTTTGGTAAATACCTTGATGCTATTACTATTGAAATAGAATCAGTAAATATTGACGCATTAAAAAAATTAGAATCGGAGGGAGTAAAAGTTTATCCGCGCCCTGCCGCTTTGGAAATCATTAAAAATAAAATCACTCAGAAAAATTTTTATAAAGAAAATCAAATTCCCACTTCTGAATTTTTAATTACTCATCGTAAAACGGATCTACAACAACATCTCGATTTTTTGCCGGCTGCTCACAAACTCGCTATGGGTGGCTACGATGGCAGAGGTGTACAAATAATAAAGAATGAAAAAGATTGTGAAAATGGATTTAATGAAGACGCTGTTTTGGAAAAGTTAGTTACTATAAAAAAAGAAATTTCCATCATCGTAGCTGTAGGTGAAAATGAAAAAAATGTAATTTATCCTCCTGTAGAAATGATATTCAACCAGGATCTCAATCAATTAGAATATCAATTATCTCCCGCAGCAATCGGTGAAAAAACTTTATGGAAGGCAGAAGCTATTGCATTAACGGTAGTAAAAAACCTGCAAAGTCCCGGTATATTTGCTGTGGAATTATTTATAGATATTGATGATAATGTGTTGATTAATGAAACCGCGCCCAGAGTGCATAACAGCGGTCATCATACCATTGAAGCTGCTTTTTCTTCTCAGTTTGATATGCTTTGGCGGGTTATACTTAATTATCCATTAGGGTTTACCAAATCCATCATGAATTCTGCGATGGTAAATCTGATTGGTGAAGAAAATTACAGAGGTATTGCGAAGTATGTAAATCTTGAAGAAGCATTACAAATTGAAAATGTGTTTGTACATATTTACGGTAAAAAAGAAACCCGGCCCGGAAGAAAGATGGGGCATGTAACTATTTTGAGCAATGAAAAACAAGAATTAATACACATAGCGAATAAAGTGAAACATTTATTAAAAGTAATTTCATAACAGCGAAGGTTTTCTTCATCTTTAACGTCTTATAAATTCAACTCAAAAACCCGAAACAATATAATGAAATTGAAGCGTTGGACATTAATACCAGGAGTCATTTTTATTTTTTTCATTTCATCTTGTGGAAACAAATCAAAAAACGACCCCCCGAAAAATTCTGCAAACGCCAATACACACGCAGTTCTGGGAGTAGAAGGATACATCATACATCCTTCCGTTTTACATTCGAGCATAGAAGTAGCGGGTACCTTATTACCTTTTGAAGAAACAGATATTCATCCTGAAGTGTCGGGAAAGGTAACCTATCTTTCTATTAAAGAAGGTTCTCATGTAAAAAAAGGCACTTTGCTTGCAAGGCTTTTTGATGGCGACCTAAAAGCGCAACTTCAGAAATTGAATGTACAATTACAAGTAGCTCAAAAAACACAGGAACGCCAGCAGGAATTATTAAAGATAGGAGGTATCAGCCAGCAGGATTATGATTTGAGCGTACTTGACGTAAGTAGTATCAAGGCTGATATGGAAGTTCTGCAGGCGAATATTGACAAAACAATTATCAGAGCGCCATTTGATGGAAAAATCGGTTTTAAAAATATCAGCATCGGGGCTTTCATTACGCCGGCCACCATCATTACTTCTATCAAACAGGATTCTAAATTAAAACTGGAATTCAGTGTGCCGGAAAGATACACGCCAAAAATAAAATTGGGCAATATAATCTTCTTTACAACTGAAGCCAGCCATAAAAAATACAAGGCTAAAATCTTTGCAACAGAATCCGGAATTACAGCCGATAACAGAAGCCTGAAAGTACACGCAGTGGTTGAAAATACTGATAAAAATATTACCGCAGGTTCTTTTGCAAAAGTATCATTTGATATGGGCGATAATAATGATGCGATCATGATCCCTACACAAGCCATTATTCCCCAGGCAAGAGACAAGCAAGTAATTGTATATAATGGCGGAAATGCTGATTTCAGAATTGTAACTACCGGCACAAGAGACTCTGCGAAGGTCGAAATCCTAAGCGGGCTTTCCATCGGCGATACCGTTATTACTACCGGATTACTTTCTATAAACCCCGGAAGTAAAATCAATCTTTCATCTATAAATAAGTAATACAACGAGTGAATATATCTCAGACAAGTTTGCGCAGGCCTGTATTTGCCATAGTTCTGAACCTGGTAATCTTATTATTTGGAATCATTGGATTTAAATTTTTGGGCGTAAGGGATTATCCCGCGATAGATCCGCCTAATATTTCTGTAAGCACTTCTTATACTGGCGCTAACTCGGATATTATAGAATCACAAATAACGGAGCCTCTGGAAAAAGCTATCAACGGAATTCCGGGAGTAAAAAATATCAGTTCATCAAGCAACCAGGGAAACAGCAGGATAAATGTAGAATTTGATCTGGGTGTGGATTTGGAGACTGCTGCTAATGATGTAAGAGATAAAGTAGGTCAGGCTACCCGAAGTCTTCCACAGAATATTGATGCACCACCTGTAATTTCAAAGGCCGATGCCAATGCACAACCTATCATCGCAGTAACAGTACAAAGCAATACGCGCAATCTTTTGGAAGTTACCGAATATGCAGAGAACAATATAGTGGAGCGGTTACAAACTATCCCGGGTGTAAGTTCCATATCAGTATGGGGCGAAAAAAGATATGCAATGCGTATCTGGTTCAAGCCCGCTAGATTACAGGCGTATGGGCTTACTGCCAATGATGTCCAAAATGCTTTGATTACTCAAAGTGTGGAACTTCCCGCAGGAAAAATTTCAGGAGATTATACAGAATTATCTGTTCGTACTTTTGGCCAGATAAATACCGAAGAACAATTTCGCAACCTGATCATTAAAAACATTGATGGGGTGAATGTAAAATTGAGTGATGTTGCTGATGTGGTTTTGGGGCCTGAAAATGAAGAATCAGGATTGAAAGAAAGCGGTGTTCCAATGATCATGCTGGCTATTATTCCTCAACCCGGCTCCAATTATGTTTCTATCGCGGATGAATTTTATAAAAGACTCGACCAGATAAAAAAAGACGTTCCGAAAGATATAAAGATGGATGTAGGAATGGACCAGACAAGGTTTATTAAAAAATCCATTTCAGAAGTAGAAGAAACGCTGTTGATTGCTTTGTCTTTGGTGATTCTTATTATCTATTTATTTTTTCGCGACTGGATTCTGGCTCTTCGCCCCTTATTTGATATCCCCGTTTCTTTGATTGGCGCTTTCTTTATTATGTATATATGTGGCTTTACTATCAATGTTCTTACTCTGCTTGGAATCGTACTGGCTACAGGTCTTGTGGTAGATGACGGTATTGTAGTCACAGAAAATATTTTCAAAAAAATAGAAGGCGGTATGAATAAATACCAGGCAGCCA
>DASSHD010000461.1:0-7584 GCA_035693085.1 Hanamia sp.
ACAAAACTTATTTCCCGCTTGTGTATCTGCAAAACCAGGTAGAGTCGCCATTAAAAGTAGTTGACTCATCCGATAAATTTGATGTAACAGTAAATGCTACCGGGGGTGGAGTAAAAGGCCAGGCAGAAGCGGTAAAACTGGGTATTGCCCGTGCTCTTCTGCAGGTGAATCCTGAATATAGGCCCGCTTTAAAAGATGCAGGGTTACTTACCCGCGACCCACGTGCTGTAGAGCGCAAAAAGCCCGGTAAGAAGAAAGCGAGAAAGAGCTTCCAATTCAGTAAGAGATAAAAGTTTCCTCCATCTCCTCCAAAGGAGGGTTGGAAACTATTATATAAATGAAATAAATTTTGTAATTAAAAACTTCTTCTCAGCACCTCTTATTGAGAGGCTGGGGAGGCCAAAATAAAATAAATGGAAAATAATACTTCCTTGCAACAGCAGCTTTTAGAAGCAGGCGTACACTTCGGTCATTTAAAGAAGAAGTGGAATCCAAAAATGTTACCTTATATTTTTGCAGAAAAAAAAGGTATTCACATCATTGACCTCAACAAAACTGTTGAAGGCCTGGAAGAAGCTGCTGCGGCTATGAAATCTATCGCAAAAAGTGGTAAGAAGATCATGTTTGTTGCAACTAAAAAGCAGGCAAAAGAAATTGTAACCGAAGCAGCAAGAAGAGTGAATATGCCTTTTGTTACAGAACGCTGGCTTGGCGGGATGCTCACCAATTTTAATACTGTACGTAAAAGTGTAAAGAAAATGCAAAGCATTGAAAAAATGCTGAATGATGGCACACTTGATAGTATCACTAAAAAAGAACGTCTTACATTGACCCGTGACAGGGACAAAATGGAAAAAGTTTTAGGTGGTATTGCAGCCATTAGCCGTGTGCCTGCAGCTTTATTCTTAGTTGACATAGGCCATGAGCACATTGCCTTGTCAGAAGCTAAACGCCTTAACATTACTACTTTCGGTATGGTTGACACTAATTGTGATCCTAATAAAGTAGAATTCTCTATCCCGGCCAATGACGATGCTACTAAATCCATTGCTATCATTACCAATTATATAGTAGCGGCAATTGCAGAAGGTTTGGCTGAAAGGCAGGCAGAAAAAGAAGAGGAAACGGAAGAAGCTGAAGAAACAAATACACGCGAAATAAAATTTGATGAAGGAGCCGATGAAGGTAAAGAACGCCACAGAGGAAGTGGATCCCCGGCCGGTGGAAAAGGGCGTGGCGCTGCAGGTCCACAGAAACGTAGAGTTTCCGGATCGGGTCAGGGAGGAAACAGAGGGCCGAGCGGAGCACGCAGATAATAGGAATAAGTAATGTTCAATGAACAACATTAAATAAATAAAAAATTATGAGTACAACAACAACAATAACAGCAGCAGACATAAATAAATTACGCCAGCAAACGGGAGCCGGTATGATGGATTGCCGTAAAGCATTAGTAGAATCAGATGGTGATTTTGAAGCTGCAATTGATTATTTAAGAAAAAAGGGTCAAAAAGTTGCTGCGCTTCGTGGAGACCGTGAAGCCAAAGAAGGTGTGGTGATTGCTAAAACAACAACTGATAATAAAACCGGTTATATTATTAATGTAAGTTGTGAGACTGATTTTGTAAGTAAAAATGATGAATATATCGCATTTGCACAATCAATTATGGATGCGGCTATATCTAATAATGTAAGCAGCATCGAAGAATTGAACTCAGTTAAGTTAGGCAATGAAACCATCGTAGACAGGTTGAACGAACAGGTTGCCAAGATCGGTGAAAAAATAAGTGTTTCTAAATTTGAAAAAGTGGAAGCTCCTTATGTTGCTGCCTATATCCACGGTTCTTACCGCATGGGCGTTTTGGTTGGCTTGAATAAAGCGAATGAAGAAGCCGGAAAAGATGTTGCAATGCAAATTGCCGCTATGAATCCAATTGCGATAGACCAGTCTGCAGTACCTGCAGAAACTATTGAACGCGAAAGAAACATCGCTATCGAACAGGTAAAAGCAGAAGGCAAACCTGCTGAAATGGCTGAAAAAATCGCCGCCGGAAAGATCAACAAATTCTTTAAAGAAAGCACTTTGCTTGCACAGGCTTTTGTAAAAGATGGTAACAAATCTGTTGGTGATTATTTGAAAAGCTTAGATAAAGATTTGAAAGTGGTTGCTTTTAAAAGAGTAGCCTTAGGATAATATTGTTTTTATAATTTAATTTTTTATACAAAGAGAGCTTTTTATGAGTTCTCTTTTTTATTTAGCTTAAAGGGCTGTGTTATAAATTTGAAAAATGTTTCTATGTCATATCTTTTTTTGTACCCATCTGCTATGGTTAAAACAAGACTAAATTGAACATTACTTTACACCTGAAAACTTCTTTACCTGAGTATCCATTTTTGTTTCAATAGTCAAGACCCTAAAGGTTTATAAACGAATTGGTTTGAGTAATTCGCTTACGACCATACACAAAATTATCCAAAGTCAGGTTTTAGATACTTGTGGTGGATCCGAGTATGTGTGGCATTAAAAGAGCAGGTTGTCTGGAAATAACCTGCTCTTTCTCATCTCTATCAACCTGTATTTTTTTCTAATTCAATTATTCGTAGGTCACTTTTAAAACAGAGCCATCGCCCAAAGAAGTTACATACCAGGTATAGTTGTTCACTTGTTTAATACTAACAGGTTGGTTGAGTCCACCTGCAAGGACTTTAGTGGTTGATCCATTAACCCATAAGAGAGCTCCTGAATTTGGCGCATATTCAGTGGCCAGACTAAATGAGGAGGCATACTGAACAACAATGTGATTGGAGGAATTGCCAGGCGCCTGATCTACAAGCATGGTAAATCCTTTTTGATAAACAGAAACATTTCCGGATAAAGAAACTTTATAAATAGTTGCTTGTCCTTCTAGAAATGGAAAGCCGGTTAATGTGGTTACTAAAAAATTACTTCCATCATACCGGATAGAAGTAGGTACAGCCTGAACGATTGGTCCGCCTATAAGTGGGTTGGTCGGATTGGAGAAGTTGGGAATCTCCGCAAGAATGGAATAATTGTTCACACCTGTGCGCTTTAAAATGGCATTGGCGCCTGCATCTGTAATGTACAGATTTCCATCCGGACCTTTGGTGAGGTTGTAAGGATGCGAATCTTTCTCGGGATTATTTGCAGAGGGAATTTGACGAATAACAGAGGCAATATCTTCAAAGGGAAGCGTACCGGCATCTATAGGTTTATCACCCGGTTTAAAGTGGGAAATATCTGCCCGGTATAAATAATCTCCGGATAAAACGTACAGTGTACTTCCATCCCGTAAAATATGTACGGTTCCCTGTAATTGGCCAGAAGCTGCATTCTTATAAGAAGACAGGTTGATGATAGCATCATACTGTTTTCCATTGGGAGTAATCACAATTACTTTACCATCATTGTTGTGAGTACTTCCATTTGTATCAAGGGTGTCGGTGCCGCCTTCCGATACCCAAATATTTCCATAGCTATCTGTTTCAATCCCCATTGGCCCTGCAAGCCCTGAAGCTACTGTGGTGATAGAAAGATGTGGAACTAGATTTACTTTTTTGCATCCTGCAAATACAAATAACAAAGCCACGCAGGCTACCAGCCAGGTAATTTTTGTGCTGACTGGATTTCTTTTGGAACATTCCATTTTATAAAATTTTAGTTAACGAATAAAAAATAGTGATAGCCTGGTATTCACACCTTGAGTGTTTATTTTTTATAGGATAGAATTTTGGAACGTATCGTAATTGTAAGGGAAGGGAAAGTTTTAAAAAACTTTATACGGCTTCGATTAGGAAGTGCAAGGTAATAAATTTCATTTTTTTATTAAAAGAAGTTTCTAAATTCATAAATCAATTTACAGAGTCAGAACATGATTTTCCTTTTGAAAAATTATAAATTGAAAAAGGTTTTTATTGGAAACTAAGTTATAAGCAAGATGTATGTAATTGCTGCTGTCGGCACGGATGACAACAATTTCATTAGATCGTTCGCACAGTAAATGAATAAATATTTCAGGTTCCTATTTCTCCTGGATGGTATGCTCTTTCTGAATGTTTCAAAATAACTTCTTAATAAAACAAAACGTTTTTGAATTCCCCTTTGACATACATTAATCCCTAACCACAAAAATGTTTAGAACTTAGGTAGTTTTAAACTTAAGAATATTTTGTTCGTCATATATCCAACAATCACAATTAAAATAAAAGTCATGAAAAGTACAATTACATTTACCTACGCAGAATGTTTGGGGCTAATATTTATTTTTGCTACCATAGTTGCCTCATTAATTTATTCAATCGTTTCTCTTACATAATAGCAATTAAAGCTTTTAGACCCGCGCCTGGATAAATAATGTTTTTCTTTCGTTTTAGTATTGGCGTTATAAAAAAAATAACAGGATTCCCTGTTATTTTTTTATGTAAGAAGGCTAAAGAATTTCTCCTGAATGCAAAAGGAATTTTTTTATAAGCTTTTTTTGAATCAGTTTTTCTGGTTTGCCTTAAATACTCTTATGAAATTACCTCCTAATATTTTATGAATATCTTTTTTTGAATAACCACGTTTTACCAGTTCTTTAGTAATTAAAGGATATTTGGTTACATCGGTGAGTACTTTGGGAGTGAATGGTATCCCGTCAAAATCGCCCCCGAGCCCTACGTGGTCTATTCCTGCCAGCTTTACAATATATGCCAGGTGATCGAAAAGTAAATGAAACGGCGCCTGCATGGCCTCAAATTCCTTAGGATATTCTTTGGCAATAATATCATTTGCCTCAAAATCTTTTTTGCCGGAAATTATAAGTGAATCTTTTTCCGCTTTATGTTTTTGATAATAGATTTTTTCTTTGGGAGCGACTGTGCTGTCAAGAAACGCGGGATAAAAATTCAAATCTATGACGCCACCATTTTTTGCAACCGCTTTTATCTGATCGTCTTTTAAATTCCTAAAGACCTTACAAAGCGTGTAAGCATCACTGTGAGATACCAGGACTGGTTTGGTAGAAGTGTTAATTGCATCCCAGAACGTTTGTTCGCCCACATGACTCAGATCTACCATCATTCCCAGTTCATTCATTCTTTTTACTACCTGTTTTCCAAAATCATTCAATCCTTTTTTCTGTGAGGTAGTATCCGCTTTTCCTTCTTTTTTTTGATTACCGGATTCGTATTCCGCGCTGGTGCCCCAGGATGTATTATTGTTCCAGGTCAATGTCATGTAACGGGCGCCACGGTTGTAGAGGCTATCCAGTTTACCCAAATCATCCTCTATCATGTGGCCGCCTTCTACTCCCATCATGCAAGCGAGTTTATGTTCTTTTACTGCTTTGTACAATTGTGTCGGAGTGTTCACCAGCATCATTTTGGAAGGATTACGTTTTACCCACGCATACAAAGTGTCAATTTCCCTGTTGGCAAATTGATAAGGGTTTTTCTGTTCCCCGTCACAAAAAATAGAAAATACCTGTACGTCCAGGCCGCCTTTCTTCATACGGTTCAGATCGCTGTTAGTTTTTCCGGCAAGATCCTGGTCGAATGAATAACCTTTTTCAATGCAGGTGCTGATAATGTCATTGTGAGTATCACATACAATTGCCTTTGCATGAATCTTTTTATAAGATTGTGACTTCACAGAAAACATGAACATAACGGAAAAGCCAAGAAGGAAAAATGATTTCATAAAAAATGATTTTAAAAGATAGATTCATTTTCATTGCAAAAAAATAAATCGGGTCAGCAGTGAAAAAATTTCAGGAAGAAAGATAAAACAAATGGCGGGAAAACAATTAATTCTTACTTTCCTGCGAGTGAGAAATTATCGGATTTTATTTGATACCTTCCTGTTTTTTAAAAGCGTAAGAAGTATTTAAAATGTACTCGTAAAATTCTGTAAGAGTGCTGTTGACTACAAAAAAATAAGTGGGGCGATATAACTTTTTATATTTTTCAAGTTCATCTCCTTTAAGGCCTGTAATTCTTGAAATAGTTTTTGAAGAAAAGCGATAATCCACATAGTTGTCTTGTTCCTGTTGAAGCAACCTGTTTTTAAAGGCGAGGTTTTGTTTGTTTTTTCTATGTTGAAACATTCCGATAAGTGCATCCAGATCCAGTCCTGCTGAACCTCCGGGCTCATAGTTAGAATGAATACCGGGTTTTTCGCTTCCGAATATTTTTGAGTACTCTTCACGATTTTCTATCGAATCTCTCCGGTATGAATTGCTAAAAACGGTTACCGGGCTCAGTAATTTATATTTCTGTTTTACTTTTATCCAAAGGGAGATATCGAAAGCAGTATAGTCTAACATTGATTTTACCGGAAATTTAATAGTTGATTTTCCGTCATAGAAAAAGCTGATGGAATCCTGCGCTTCTACATTAATATGGTACTCTCCCGTGGAATCTGTGATTGCCCTTGAACCGGATGTACTATATACATATACATCAGGGATGGTATATAGTTTGGAGGAATCATAGACAGTACCGGAAATCGTTATTTGCCCCGTAACTTTTTCGGGATTTATAGACTGTAAGATTAAATACAGGCATAGAAATTTAGGAATTAGTTTTTTGCTCAAAATCTTGTTGCGATATTACGACAATGATTTTGCGAAGTTACAGAGTGAGAAGTTTTTTAACTTTGGTTTTTAATTTTTTTGAGCCATGCCTGCCTGAATTCGTCATCCGGACAAGGATTTTTGCAGTAAACGAACCTTTAAGATGGATTCCCATTTTATTTCATTGTGAAATTCAGAAGAGGTAAAAAAATCAGGAGATTTTTTCTTTCAGAATTTTATCAATTGTTTTTGGATAATATTCATGCTCGAGTTGATGAATTTTTGTAGCAAGGTTTTCTGCTGTATCACTATCATCCACTAAACAGATGGCTTGAAAAATAATTTTCCCTTCATCATAATTTTCATCCACAAAATGAATAGTGATGCCGCTTTCTTTTTCTTTTGCAGCAATAACAGCTTCATGCACTTTATTTCCATACATTCCTTTCCCGCCATGGGCGGGTAACAGAGCAGGATGAATATTAATTATTTTTTTTGGAAAAGAAGTAATTAAAATTTCAGGTATCTTCCATAAAAATCCTGCAAGGACTATCAGATCGGGTTCATATTTTTTTATTTCCTGTAAATAGCCAGTTTCGCCAAATAATTTTTTTTCAATCATTAAGATGGGAATATTTTCTTTGGCAGCAATATCAAGCACGCCTGCTTTGCTATTATTACAAACGATCAAAACGATCTTTACTTTTTTATTTTCTTTAAAATAATCAATGATCTTCTGAGCATTGCTTCCTGCCCCGGAAGCGAAAATGGTTATTTTTTTTTGATTGTTTTTGTCCATTAAATGAATTTGTTTTATGCAAAGAATTATTGCCGGTTTTTTTATTATTCAGTTGCGGATGATATTATTTGTAATCATTTGCCTGCTTCAAAGATGCGGATTTTGATTTGATAAATCAATGATTTTTGCAAAGAGGATAAAATCCTCTTTTTTGAGCAGGTAAATTCTTATAAAAAGCGCTTATATAATAAAACTTCTCTGAAACCCGCTACG
>DASSHD010000462.1:0-2468 GCA_035693085.1 Hanamia sp.
TAATACCATAGCTTTTGACCACAGCATCTTACGGCGGATTGAAACCATTGGGTGAACAACGGTTCCGAAGGGGCTTCCTTCATCGGTTATACAGCATCCTCTTGCGAGGTTCGTGACACACGGTGCATTTCAAATTGTCGCTTTGCCGCGCTTTATGTGGGCGGCGGGGACGCCGCCCACTGCGGACCGCCCCGGTTGGCGTCTCCGCCAACCGGCGGCAATTTGGGAAACACCCAGTAAAAGGATAAATATCAAAGATTTCTATTCTCACTATAAAAATTATTTTCAGTGTACTTCCTGGATCGAACTTTTGAAATAATACATCTTTTAATTTAGATTTGCATCATCTTTTTCGGGTAGTGGCGCAGCCCGGTAGCGCACACGTCTGGGGGGCGTGGGGTCGCAAGTTCGAATCTTGTCTACCCGACAAAATACGAAATTCAAATAAATCAAAAAGCTTATAAATATTGATATTTATAAGCTTTTATTTTTAATCCAAATAATATTCCGGTTTACAGACATGCTACTAATGCGGCCTGATGATATGATTCTCAAAGCACTTCATAAACTATTAATCTCCAATAGAAAGGCTCCTGTAGAAACAGGAGCCGTTTTACCAAAACTAACTGCTTATGAGAAAATCTTTAAATTATTTTGTTATCTGAATTCAAAGGTAATACTAAAAGTATTTCGGAAATGTTAAGACGATAAAATAGAATAAATATTAACGATCATTTTATCTTTCCTCTCTAGTTATACTATGCGTTGGACAAATTTGTGCAACAAATCCAGACCTGTCTGCCGACCAGGCAGGTTCGTGAAAATTGGTGAGATTCGTGGCAAAAGACATTTGAACTGAAAGTTCAAAAAAATCCTTTCACATTCTCATGCGGCATATAGTATGAATTCTAAACAATCAGATAGATGATCTGACAAATTTTCAACCAATAATAAACTTGCTCATATAAAGATAATAAATACTTTATAATATTTTTTAATTTTTTTCAATCAATCAAATATCAATATGGGATCAAAAAATGACAAAATATCAGTATTAAGAGGAGTTTTATTTTATTGATCAAAGGTTTTTCAATTTAATTTAAAAAATAAATAAAGTTCAATAATAGAATTGAATGGATAATTTCTATACTTTTATTTTTCATGAGAAATAAATCGAATGGTGTTTTTTGCCTTGAAGGGTTTTGGTACGGCGATCACAGGGATCTGATATCTGTAACACCTGTATTAGAGTTAGTAGGAAAGCATAGCCACATGCCTTTTGTTCACCATCGGTGTAATACAAAAGCAGAATTTGAATATTCAATCAATAGATGGAAAACAAAATCTTTTTGCAACAAATATCCTATCCTTTATCTTGGTTTTCACGGTGAGCCTGGATTCATAAAAGTAGGAAAGGAAATTGTTACTCTTACTGATCTTGGTAATATTTTAGGAAATAGTTGCTCACGTTCTATTATACATTTTGGCAGTTGCTCTACTTTGAACCTCAATAAAACCAAGGTACAAAATTTTATGGATCGAACAGAAGTACTTGCTGTAATGGGTTACAAACGTGACGTTGACTGGCTTCCATCCGCAGCCTTTGAAATTCTTTTATTGGATTTGTTGCAAAACAATCCTTTTGATTCAAAAGGAATCAAGGCTTTCCGAAAAGTAATTCAGTCAGAATGTAAAAGGCAGGTAAAAGAACTTGACTTCAGACTAATGATAAATGAGAAAAAACATTTTGTACGCTCCCGCAAGAAATGAAATTACAGTAATCACAATTTCAATTCCATCACATAATCATTCATAAAATATCCCGAGCCAATATCAATATCTTCATTACGAATAATTTTAAATCCCAGCTTTTCATAAAAATGTAATGCCTTATTGTATCTGTTTACATTCAATTGCAGAGAAGTGGCCCCGTCTTTTTTTATTTTTTCAGAAATATACCTGATCATTTTCCCCCCGATATTCTTCCCCTGCTGATCCGGTAGTACATAAATCTTATTCAAATGATAAACAGTATGATCTTCATGCGGAGAAAAAGAAGCAAAGCCAACAGAAGTCTTATTTTCAAAGGCGAGAATAAAATGATGTTTTAATATTTTGTATTGATGCTCAAGTGAAGAAATAGAATATAGCATATCGAGCATATATTCAAGCTGATCATTTCCTAAAATTTTACCGTAAGCTGTTGGCCATATTTCATGCGCAAGTTTAGAGATTATGACAAGATCATTTATTTGAGCTTTCTTTATTTCAACCATTTATTTAATAGTAATTTTTAATTCAGGCGCAAAGAATCTTCTACCCTTTTTATCCTTTACTACGATATCAAAAAAATAAAGTTGCTCGTCCGGTTGTAAACGCCCTTGTATATTATCAATCCATACTTTAGGCAAAGGTGTTGAATAGAATCTGTCTGCTGCCAATGTAAACGTAGTTTCGCGTTTGCCGGT
>DASSHD010000463.1:0-15760 GCA_035693085.1 Hanamia sp.
TTCTTTACATCGAAAAATAATTTGTACAATATCTCTCTTTCATTGGCAAATTCTTTCTGGTTAATTCCGTCATGATGAGAAGCAAGTACCGGCAGGCGATTGAAATTAGCTTCAGGCAAAAACTTCCTCAATTGGTCTGCGTCAATCATTTTATCTTTTGAGAGAACAGATACCTGTTCGGCAATGTTTTTTAATTCGCGCACATTTCCCGGCCATGGATAATTTACTAAAATATTTTTTGCGTCTTCGCTTAATTGTACCGGAGGCGATTTATATTTTTCTGCAAAATCCACTGCAAATTTCCTGAATAATAATGGAATATCTTCTTTGCGGTCGCGCAATGCAGGAACCCTTATGGGCACTGTGTTTAAACGATAGTATAAATCTTCCCGGAATCTTCCGGTGTGCGTATATTCCAAAAGGTCTTTATTGGTTGCAGTGATGATTCTTACATCCGTTTTCTGTACCTTGGAAGAACCCACACGGATGTATTCTCCGGCTTCGAGTACGCGCAGCAAACGCGCCTGGGTGCCCAAAGGAAGCTCACCAACTTCATCCAGGAAAATAGTACCGCTGTTTACCGTTTCAAAATATCCTTTACGACTGTCAACCGCTCCCGTAAAGGAGCCTTTTTCATGGCCAAAAAGTTCTGAATCTATTGTGCCCTCAGGAATAGCGCCGCAGTTTACTGCAATAAACGGATTGTGTTTGCGCGCAGAAAGCGAATGAATAATATGAGAAAACACTTCTTTTCCCACGCCACTTTCTCCGTTTATTAAAACACTCAGATCGGTATTAGCTACCTGTATCGCCACATCTAGAGCATACACCAATGCCGGTGAATTTCCTATGATTCCAAATCGGTTTTTTATTGCTTGCTGGTCTGCCATTGTTTTAATTATTTTTCCAAACCTCTTTAAGAGTATTTCTAAAAATTGAATTTAATAGGTCATTATTTATTGAATTATTGAATTTAAAGTCAGCCAAAAAACTTTTAAAATAGTTCAATTTTTCAATTATAAAATCATCAATTACTTTTATACGGTTGCCAGTTTTAAGTTCATCACCATTTTTCTTTTTCGAAAGAAGATTAATTATTTTATTTTTTAAAATTGGATCCGAAATTTCTTTGTCAAGTAAAATATCAAATTCCATTGGAGCCATTTCATTGGTTCTTTCAATCCAGCAACAGGCGAGAATAGGCCTTAATACGTAAAAATACTTTTTTAATTTTACTTCCTGATTCTTAAAATATGCTTCATAATTACCATTTGCCATGTGCAAATAATGGTATAAACAGGACTTAGGATTAAAATAACTTTTTACTGCATTTCGTAATTGTGCTACAGTTGTAAATTCTTCTTTATATATAATCGGACTTCTTAACCATTCTAGAAGAGGTGGATTTGATTTTCGAAACAGCAATAAAGTCTTTTTTAATTCCCATCCGCTTAAATCAAGATCGTTAGGTAACATTTTTTCAATGTTATCTTTTTTTTCATTTATTGATAAGTACCAATCGTATTGATGTACATAAATAAATCTCACATCCCAATCGCTATCTTTAGATTCAAATCCCCAAGCTCTGCTTCCTGATTCAACAGCATATAAAATCTTTATATTTTTATCTTTTTCAAGATTCGCTAATTCATTTTTAATTTCATCACGCATCACTCTTATTTTATTTTTCCTATCAACGTCCCGGCCGTACAATTTTCAATAAACACGTCCACATAATCTCCTTTATTCAGCCTGCCTTTTTTAGGAAACACTACCATTTTATTATGATCAGTCCTGCCCGCCCAATGTTCATCACTTTTTTTTGAATTGCCTTCTATCAACACTTTAAATGTTTTTCCCAAATCCCGTTCCATACTTTTAAGAGAATGAATACGATGCAAAGCCACTATTTCCTGCAATCTTCTTTTCTTTATATCCAAAGGCACATCGTCTTTAAATCTTCGTTCTGCAAGCGTTCCCGGTCTTTCTGAATAAAAATACATATATGCCAGATCATATTCACAATATTCAAAAAGACTTAAGGTTTCTTTGTGATCTTCTTCAGTTTCTCCACAAAAGCCCGTGATGGAATCGGTTGATAATCCACATCCCGGAAGAATTTCTCTTATACGGTTCACTTTTGAGATGTACCATTCCCGCGTGTAGGTTCGGTTCATCATTTGCAAAATCCGTGTGCTTCCGCTTTGTACAGGAAGATGAATATATTTACAAATGTTATCGTATTTCTTCATCGTAAATAAAACTTCATCAGTAATATCTTTTGGATGAGACGTAGAAAATCTTACACGAAGTAAGGGAGAAATCTGCGCCACTTTTTCCAGGAGATTTGCAAAAGAAACCACTGAATTATCTGAAGAATTTACCCATTGATAACTGTCCACATTTTGTCCCAGCAAAGTAACTTCACGATAGCCTTCATTAAAAAGTTGGGCACATTCTCTTACCACAGAATCGGCATCCCGGCTTCGTTCGCGGCCGCGCGTAAAAGGGACAACACAAAAAGAACACATATTATTACAGCCGCGCATGATGCTCACAAAAGCGGTTACGCCATTACTGTTTAATCTAATTGGTGAAATATCGCCGTAAGTTTCTTCACGGCTTAATAATACATTTACTCCCTTTTGTCCGCTTTCAGCTTCCTCAATTAAGGTTGGTAAAGAACGATAGGCATCCGGCCCGACAACTATATCCACTAATTTTTCTTCTTCTAAAAATTTTGATTTTAATCTTTCTGCCATGCAACCCAACACTCCGATGAGCAAACCCGGATTATGCTTTTTCATCTTCCTGAATTCCGTCAGTCTTTTTCTCACCGTAACCTCAGCTTTCTCGCGTATAGAGCAGGTATTAATAAAGATCATGTCGGCGTTTTCAAAATTGGGAGTAATTCCAAATCCTTCTTTCTGTAAAATGGAAGCGATCACCTCACTGTCAGCAAAATTCATAGCACAGCCATAGCTTTCAATGTAGAATTTTTTTTCAAATGAATTATTGATCAGTTCTTTTGTCGCAAATGCTTCTCCCTGCCTGTTTTCATCATGTTTTTTATTTATAAGTAATTCTGCCATTTTTCACTTTTAATATTTCGGCTGGCAAAGATAATAAATTAAAAAATTGCGACACTATGGCAGAAACGAAAGGATTCTTAAATGTATTGCGGGTAGATTTAAAACTACGTTAAAGTCAAACTTAAGTATGATCGATTTTGTAGCACAGCAAACGAATAAATAAACCCGATTCTTATTTGGATCATCCTAAATGTCCGCCTATTCTATTGTAAATATTTGCAGGTAGCCACGGTTTTTCAATTCCGAGTCTCATTCTTTTAGCACTTCTGAATTCTTTTATATTATTATGCTTCAAAAAGTTTATTGCATCAGAATTATCAACAGGAAGACTAGCATTCTCTTTAGATATAAATCTGAATTTCATCAGTTCAATACCTGCTTTCGGATTATTGGCAATTATTAATCCTTCTCCAAAAGTTGGCAGGAAATAACCTTCTATCTTTTCACCATTTTTGAAAATGTAACCTTTTGAAAAATGTTGTTCAAGATGATGAATCCGGTTTTCCCCGGAAATGTTTTTATCCATAGCAATTACATGCTTCCTGTATTTTTCTTCAAATGGTACAATGGATTGGGAAGTTAAAAATGGTGAATCAATTTTAATGTCTTTAAAAAATAAATATTGGGTTTCTGTTTCAAATCCAATGCTTTCATAAATGGGTGCTCCAGGATCAGTTGCAATGAGATAAATAGTTTCACAATGTTTTGTTTTGCACAGATCAACAAGAGCCTGGGAAATTTTTTTGCCAATGCCTTTATTTCTTAAATCGGGATGAACAATGATGTGTCCCATCCATGCCACATCGTTGTGAATAATGGCCGCGCCTATACCAATTATTTTATTATCAATAATTACTTTTAAAGGAAAACAAAATTCGGAAGAAGTATAAAACTGAAAAGCAGGGGTAATGTCTCCCCAACCTGCCGGTTGTAGATCTGGTAAAGATCTCATATCAGAATGTTCAAATTTTTTGAATTCCACTCCAGTTTGTTTTTCCACTTAAAAGATAGTTAGAAATTCACTATCAGAATTTGTGATGTCAAAGCTAAAACATTGTTTAAATTGTCGCCGGATAAATAACTTCCATAAACATATTTTTTCAAGATGAAAATACTTATCATTGGAATTTTTCTTTTTTTATCTTTCCAGGTGGCAGTTGCGCAGGATAGTATTTCACCAAAAAAAAACATCCCTTTTGTGCTGGGAAGAATTGATGAAATACAATCAAAAATACTTTCAGAAAAAAGAGTTCTGAATATTTATTTACCGCAAGGGTATCATCAGAATGATACCACCCGTTATCCTGTTATCTATTTATTGGATGGCTCTGCAGATGAAGATTTTATTCATATAGCAGGCCTGGTTCAATTCTTAAATTTCCCCTGGGTGCATATATTGCCGAAATCTATTTTAGTAGGTATTGCAAATGTTGACAGAAAAAGAGATTTTACATTTCCTACCACAATTGCGGAAGATAAAAAGGAATCGCCCACTTCAGGTGGTTCGAAAAAATTTATTCTATTTATTGAGAATGAATTACAGCCTTTTATTGAAAAAAATTATAAAACCAATTCCTCCAAGACTATTATAGGGCAATCTTTGGGTGCACTTTTAGCCACTCAGATACTTTTTGAAAAGCCTGAATTATTTACAAATTATATAATTGTCAGCCCAAGTCTGTGGTGGAATAATGAATCCTTGTTAACTACAGAACCTAAATTTCAAAAGAAAGATTTTACGCAAAATACATCTATCTACGTTGCGGTAGGTAATGAAGGAAAAATAATGAGAGACGATGCAGAAAAACTAATAAGCATTTTACAAAAAGATCACCAAAAAAATTTACTCATTCATTTTCAATATTTTCCTGATGAGAATCACGGTACAATTTTACACCGGGCTGTTTACGCCGCATTCGAATGCTTTAGCAAAGACAATGAAAGCAAAATAAAATGAGTATTAATATTTCCTTAGGCTCAAATATCCTTTTCAATTTTTAAGATTCTGAAATCAAAGTAATTTTTTTATTCTTCAGGTTTGGGATTAGAGAGATTTAAAATTTTTCCATTTTCCCAGGCTTTCAATTCGCGCTTATAATTTTTCCTGTTTTGTTTGGTAAGGTTCGGATCATCCAATGAAATAAGATTTGGACTTCCGGCATTAACCCATGCCGTGTACCAAAAGCAAGCGACATCGTAAATAGATAAGCGTAATTGTTTTTCAACCATTCCCCCTAAAGCCTTATTAAATTGTGAAGCATATTCATCAGAAAAAACGGGCGAATTATAGAACATTACTGTTTTTCCGTTGGCATCCTTTTTATACATGGTTTCAGGTGTAAAATCTTTTCTCACATTTCTGTCTATTGACAACAGGGTATCCACTAAAGAATGAGAATGATCAATAATTTTCCATGTCTCGGCAGCAATATCAGGAATGTATTTCGCAGGTGCAGTTTTAAAATCATACGAGCTCCCAAACATTTGCGGAAGAGTAGATTCCCACAAGGCGTGAACCCCTTTTTGGTTCGTTAATTGCCCGTCATAATTAGAAGATGTGTGCAAAGGTTGATTGGCATCGCCGATATAATGCGACAGATCAGTAGCTATAAAAAGTATTTCCGACTTATTTTCTTTCTTAAATGCCTTTGTCAATTTTTCTGTGAGAGTTTGGATATACCACGGCAGATAACCGGTTTTGTTTAGAAAAGCGCTACCGTATTTTTCAAAAGCTTCTTCAGATGTTTTTGGAAAAGAGTCTAAAGGAATTTTAAAATCTTCTATATCAATATAATGCCTGGGAGGTTCATTTTTATCATTTATAACAGACCTTCTTAAATCGGGAACTACTGCGCCTTCAGTAATATAATCAATATGGTTATAAAAGAACGTTCGCATGGCAGGTGGCAATGCAAAAACTGCGGCACGGCTGATATGTTTGTGTCCCCATTGTCCCCATGCAAATGCCAGGACGATACTTCCGATTATAAATAAAAGAATGAATGAGATTTTTAAAATCCTTGATTTCATATAAAATTTCTAATTATTGAATAATGTAAATTATTGAAAAATAATTACTCACTAAAAAATAAAATATAAGGTGAATTGCGATAATGGGTATATTTGATCTGGATGTGTATTTTTAACATTATCTGGCATAATTATTTATTTAAATAATTTAAAAATTAGTTATTATGGAATACGATGAAGCAAAGTATCCGGAGCCTCCGGAACTAAAAAGGATGGGAGCACCACCTTTATTAATTCAATTAAGATATATGCTTATGCTATTTACCGCTGCATTTATTATTGCTTTAGTTTTTGCAATTATTTTCAGGCTGACGGATGGATAAAAGGTTTGAGGTTTCAAATTTTATATTAATATTATAAGCGTGGGCGCTTAGGAATCACAAAAAATATTTAGCCTGTTTATCGTCAAAAAAATATTAATCTTTAATGAAGTTATGTTAATCAATTGAAGCCGGCAACAAGGCTAAAAAAGATCTTCATTGATCATAAAAGTTATCGTATGCTAAGATAGATTGGGCGGTCTAAGTACCTATACCTATAACATTATTACCAGGGTTTAATATCTGAAATGAGGCGATATTTGTTTTTAATTTATTTTATTTGATGATATAATTACTGCTTTTATTCTTTGTATATTAAAATAGAAATCTTAAGTATTTCTTTGTTTGCTATAGTAAAATATCCTCTGGATTTTGCAGGCGCATTCTGCTGCTGCTGTTGCTGTTGCACTTCACGCCAACAGCTTGTCGGTTTTTTTAAAAATTTTAAAGCAACTTTTTAAAAAGAATAGCCGGTTGCAGTGATACCAACAACATCAAATGGATTACGTGATAATAATTTTATATTTTCACATCTATCTTTTTCACCTAATCCTTTTTATGTCTTTCTTAAAATCATTTTCCATTAATACAGAGAAAAAAAATCCTTTTCCATTTAATATTGACGCAGTAAAATGGGCAAAGACAATAAATTTAAATTCAAAGATTACCATTTTCATTGGCGACAACGGCTGTGGCAAATCAACCTTATTGGAAACGATCGCCCTTAAATTGAATCTTCCTTTAATAGGTGGCTATATTAAAACTCATGCTGGTTTTGACGCTGCAAGACTCCTTCAACCTTACACTGAAATAGAGTTGAAACGTCAAACCTCAAAAGGCTTTTTTTTCAGAGCGGAAGATTTTAGTGATTTTGTAAACTCAGTAGAAAATGAACAACGTAAAATAGGTGAAGATCTCAGAGATTTAAGAGGCGTAGTGGATGATAGCATCATTAAGGAAATGAGTGACAATATGAATTACCCGCTCTTTCGAATGCGTAAAGATTACGGGGAAAATATGCAGGCCTTTTCGCACGGGGAAGCTTATTTAAAGATTTTACAAACAAGAATTGGCGACAAAGGGATTTTTCTTCTCGATGAACCCGAAGCGGCTCTTTCGCCACTGAAACAGCTCTCCTTAATTTTCCTTATTGTAGAAATATTAAAAAACAAAAACACTCAATTTATTATTTCAACACATTCGCCAATACTAATGGGGATTCCTGAAGCATGGATTTATGAAATAAAAGAGGAAAGCATGGAGCGCGTTAACTATAAAGAAACTGATCACTACCGGATAACCAGTACTTTTCTAAATGATCCGGATCATTATCTTAGACATTTGTAAGGGCGGGGTTTACGCCTGTCCAAAAAATGGCAACCGCAAGGAATTGCCCTGCAAAAGATTTAATTTATTTCGATCTTTATCCAATAGTTTTGCAGGAAAAATGTTCAGGTTTTATAATAATAAAAAAGAGATTCTTTTTTTTATTTTTTTTTCGATATTAATTTCTTCAAATTCAACAGGCCAGAAAAAAAATAAAATCATTCCATTTAAAATAGTGGGATATTATTTTTTATATGCGGCAGTGAGAGATACTGTTCATGCCGATTCCACTTATCTCTTCTTAAATAAGATCACTCATTTAAATATTGCTTTTATCAACCCTGATTCAACAGGAAATTTCAGGAATGATCTGGCCATTGATACGCTTATAAAGAAAGCACATCAAAAAAATGTAAAAGTACTTGCGTCTATTGGCGGTGGCGGCCCTCATCCGTATTATGCTGTTTTGCTTGATAATAAAAATCGCAAAATGTTTATTGATAATTTAGTTTCTCTGATAAAGAGATACGATTTGGATGGCATTGATGTTGATTTGGAAGGAAGTGATATCGATAAGAACTATGAAAAATTTATAGTTGAGTTAGCGGCTGCTCTTAAACCACGTAAAAAATTAATTACCTCCGCTATTGCTACCGCCTATAAAGATCAGCTACCCGATAAAGCTTTGAAACAGTTTGATTTTGTAAATATCATGTCTTATGATCGTACAGGTCCCTGGCGGCCGCAGGATCCGGGTGATCATTCGCCCTATTCCATGGCGGTAGAAGATTTGGATTATTGGCATAATGTGAGGGCAATTCCCAAAGAGAAATTAGTTTTAGGATTACCATTTTACGGATATGGTTTTAGTAAAGTTGATTCTCCCGTAGTGAGCATGAGTTATAAACAAATTATTTCGCTTTATCCAAACAGTGAATTATCAGATACATTGAATTTGCCTGGAGAGGTAGTAATGTATTATAACAATATGGCTACTATAAAAAAGAAAACGAAGCTTGCTATGCAAAAAGGAGGTGGTGTAATGATTTGGCAATTGCTTGGCGATGCTCCAGGTGATAAATCACTATTGAATGAAATTTACAAGGTAGCTCATGAAAAATAAAACGACCAGAAATTCTTAAAAAAATCCTTTTATATTTTCTATAAAAAATTAAAAAGCTACATGCCCTCTTACAGCAAATACATTTACAGGTCCTCTGTCTTTATTATAAGCCGGATTATTCACAAATTGGTAATCTAATGTTAGCCAGAAAAATTTTGAAAGGAATGCATTGTAATAAGCTTCAACAATTGCTTCATGCCCGTAATTTAGTTTGCCATCCCCAATAATAAAACCATAACCACCTGCTTCCAGGAAATCCCTGTGAGGACCTGAGATACCATTAATTACCGATGCGATACCAAAAACATCTGACGGCCGGTTCCACCTGATTCCCTTTATAGAAATTCCGGCACTAAGAGTTTGATCAATTTCTGTAAAAGCCCACGTTGCGTCTTTTCCATCATTCCAACCGGCGCGCATAAAAATTCCGATCTCATTATTTAATTCCTGGTCTGCACTAAAACCTAAACCAAACTTTTTACCACCATAAGCATCTCTTTCAGCTTTACCTGAAATAACATTTAAAAGATAAGTATCATTAGTCGCAATAGCTTTCAATCCTTCAGTGTATGAAGGTGCCCTTGAATGAGTATCTGAAATAATGAAACGAATATTTCCCGGCCTGTTATTTAAAGCTATTTTTCTTTGAACCCCAAAAGTTTCAGAATGCGCTTTTGTAATATTATACTCCATTACGGGGGCATTGGCAATTTTAGGGACAGCTACACTGGAAAAACTTAATACCCATTTTGGTGTTATCAACTCAGTTACAATTCCAAATGTATAACCTCTTGTGTTGGCAGGATAATCCCATGCACCGTTAGACATGAGTGACCAGTTTAGAAATTGTGTTCTCGGGTCATGACTATAATTATTATCATCATAAAAATCACTAATGGCAAATTTACCTGCACTTATTGTAATTCGATTTTCCGGTACTTTATCTTTTATTTGGTTCACATCATCCTCTACATTTTCATAAGAAGTATTGCCCAAAGGAATTTGTTGTTGAAAGTATGCACGGGCGATAAATAATCCCGGTGCCGGATTTCCTACCCGATACGTTTCACCGTTTAAAGCACCTGCTACCCCCACGGCAGAACTCAATCCCTGGCCTCCGGAAATTTCAGGATTAAAATAAAAAGCTCCTCCTTTCCATAATTTTCTCCCTAAAAATAAGGTAGAAGTAATACTTGTGGCGCCCCATTCAGAGCTATCAGATAAACTATTTCTGCCCCTATAAAGCGATTTGAAAGCTAAATGACTTTGTGAAATAACAGTAAGCTGAAAATGGTTTGTCCATTTTGTTTCCTTTGTACTATCTATATTGGTTTGAGCCAAAGCAAATGGCATTTTGAACAGATGAATAAGGGAGAGGGTAATGATTTTTTTCACAACAATTGTTTTAAAATTTCAACATATTTTTACCATCTTAGTGAAAATAGTATTTCTATTAAATTTAGTGTTGTATAAGAATTTAGTTAGATAAATCTAATAATTTTAAATTATACTTCAATAGAATTTTATTGCAACACCTAACTTAATCCATTCGGGTTTACAACTTTATAGCATCAGTAATTACATTGAATTATAAGGTTCCTGATTTCATCTAACCATTTTCTCATGGTAAATCACAGTAAATAAACAAATATTGTCGATTTTTTTTCAGAATTTAGGAAAGAAACTAAAAAACGATTTAAAATTATTACAATTTTTACTTTGCATAATCCATCTCGAAATTTCCTTTTATTCTTTCTATGGAAGGATTGAAATAACCGAATTTTAAATCCGGGAATTCTTCTCTTAATAACTCCATCATTTGACGGATGCCGATACATTCTCCTGTGTCGGTAACACCTATCTTACCAAGATACCAGTCAGGATCAATATTGAAATTGCGCCATTGTATCATTTTTAATCCGGTAGTTTTTATTAAGTTTCTTAAGGCTTCATATTCTTCTACGTTATCTGTCATTCCGGGGAAAACAAAATAATTGATGCTCGTCCAGCCACCGAAGCTATTTACGATTTTCAGGCTTTCTTTAATATCATTAAACTCATAGTTATTCGAACGATAGTAAGGGGTATAAATTTTTTCCCTTGCGGAATTTGTACTTACCCGAATACTATTCAATCCTGCTTCGCACAAGGCTTTCACTGCATTTGGATCACTGCCGTTGGTATTAATGTTGATACTACCTTTTTGAGTATGTTTCCTGATTTCAATAATAGCTTCTTCGATTGTTTTCCACATCAATAGTGGTTCGCCCTCGCAACCTTGTCCAAAACTAACAATCGGGAAAGGTGCTGTTTCCAAATGAGGCACAGTGTATTCAACAATTTCTTCAGCCGTAGGTTTAAATTGTAATCTGTCTTGTGTAGAGGTAATTGTTTCTTCCTGTGGCTGAAAAGAAATACAACCAATACAATTGGCATTACATGCAGGTGAACTTGGAACAGGACATTCCCATCTGCCCATAAAATAATTTCGTGCTGCAGGGCAATGATAAGTAAGGCAACAATTATTGGCGAGATGTTTTACCAAACGGTTATGCTTATACGTAGATAATAATTCTTCTACGCTACTTTCAATTTTTGTTTCGTCAAAGCCTTCACTTTCCTGGCGGATATCTTTTTCTATTCTTACTGCTGTAACATAAAATTTTCCCTGCCCGGCTTCGTCGTTCAGGTGGGCATTGTACCAGCCTGCTGCGGTGTAACAAAATAATGGCAAAGTTTCTGCGCCGGGTAGCGTTTCGTAAGCGGCAAGATAAGTACCGGTAAATGCAGGTGGAATAAAAGCTGCCACTGCCCAACCTTTTTCGCATAAACGCATTTCTCCGGTTTTTACATCTATACCAATGCCACGCCTATTGGGTAATTCATACAATTGTCCCCCGGAAGGAAGTTCAATCCATTCCTCAATATCAATAGGCATCGCATCCCATCCACTTCTGCCGCAGACATACAGCGAAGGATCTTCAAAAATGTTTCCTTCACCATCAGAATATAAGAGGAAAGGTGAGTGTTTCATTGATATGTTTTATTTTTTATCTCTATTAAATATTAAATTAAAACCAATAAATTTAACAAAGTTGTGTCTGCGCAAATGAATTAAATTCCGATTCATTAATTACCTGTGATTTTTCAATTTCGGCCTGAATTAATTTATTGGTCTTAAAATCAAGAGTAAGTATATGATCTTTAAGTATCACATTGTTCAATTCATTCCATGCGAATTCTTTTTTAGGAAAATTTATTTTCATGATTTTGTCGCGGCTGAAAACAAATTTTAATTTTTGCAAAGATAATTTATACAAAAATCCCATTAATAAACAAGCTATAGCAAGGAAATAATTGTGCATCCCAAACCAACCTGCTGCCGGAATAAAGAATACAAATTCGTCAATAATGTAATTGACTTTATTGGTTTTGAAAAGATACCATCGCATCAGGAGATAAATTATCAGGGCAATAATAAAAGCCATAGCGGGATACCGGTAATTATCATAAAACAATAAAAAAATAAAAACGGTAAAGTTCAATAACAAAAAAATCCAGGCAATATTATTGTAAGATTTTATTTTATCATTTTTGAGAATGATGTCATACTGTTCCATATTTTTCATTTGAGGCTATCAATAGATTGCATAGTTTAAAAAGAACCCTTGCGCCTACATTTTCATCCCATTCATTTAAACTGATACCTACTTCATTAAGGTCGAAACCAATTAATTGCCGGCCACTTTCGATTATTCTTCTTAGTAAATAATAAACCTGCTGCGTTTCAAAACCTCCCTGAACGGGGGTTCCGGTATTAGGGCATAATTTAGGATCGAGGCCGTCAATATCAAAACTAATGTGCACCTTTTGAGGAAGATGGCTAATGATCTCATCTGTAATTTGCTTCCATGTCTCACCTTCATAACCGCGTTCTTTAATATCTTTATCAAAATAAGTTACTACTCTGCTATTACTTTTTTTAATATAATCTACCTCGCATAAAGAATAATCCCTCGTACCGATTTGTACCAATTTTGTCAGTTGTGAAATTTCTCCAAGTGCATTATACATAATTGAGGCATGAGAATATTTAAAATTTTCATAAGCTTCGCGCAGGTCGCAATGAGCATCTATTTGCAGAATTCCAAATTCGCCATGTTTCTCAGCGATTGCTTTGTAAAAACCCAAAGGCGAACTATGATCGCCTCCCAAAATGCCCACCAACTTACCTTTATCTAATAATTCTTTGGTTTTTTCATATACCCATTCGTTCAGGAAATTACTTCCCTCATTAATTTCTTTCAGCACTTTTTGCATGAATTTATTTCCATCAGCTTCATCTCCACCTGTAATATAGTTGATGTATAATTCTGCTTCTTTGCGGAGATAATCACTTTTGGCTAAGATGTTTTTGTCCATTTCTCTCAGAAAAATACCCTGTTCCCATCCTTCGGGAATGTCATCATCTATCAGGTCAACCTGAAGACTGGCTTTGCATATATGCTCAGAAGCCCTTGCTGTGCCTGGTTTGTAGCTCACGGTTACTTCCCAGGGAACAGGCAACAAAATAAGTTTTGCATCTTCTTCTGTAAAGGGAAGCCCGAAAATTCCATTATTCGGATTGCCTACGGAATTAGGATCAAAATCATTGAGGTCTGGCATTATTTTTAATCTTGATTTTTTTAGGACGGCAAAGGTAAATGATAATGGAGAATTGGCAATTGATAATGGAAAATTGAAAAGTCAGGGTTGGTTCGTTTACTGCAGAGTAAAAATGTTGAGAACAAAGGATGAATCCGAAAATTGGACAAGTGTCAATACTAAAAAATCTTATGAGCATTAAACTTAATTTTATTACATTGTTTTTTTCACTGATAACGTTAGATCCTTGCAGGAAGGAAGCGAAATCAGAAACTACGTTACGAAACCTTTAGGAATGATTTTCGGCTTATAATAAAATTAAAATCCTGATTATTTGCCTGCCTACCGGTAGGTTGGTTTGTTTACTGGTCTTAAAATCACAGAATTTTTATTGCATTAGGTTTTGCCCACAAAAGCAGAGCAGGTCCGCAATCTTCTTTTCAAACAGATAATTTTAAATTACCTATAAAAATATATGATACATGAGCAGTATCATTGAAGATTCAGCGAAATAGCATCCTATTTTTCATTAGATTTGCAATTCCAAAATCATAATAATGAAAACTTCAAGTATAATTATTTTAGTTGTTATTGCAGCAGCTATCGGCGCTTTATTAATGTATTCTGTAGATTTTTCAACTTACGATACTATCGGTTCTGCAAAACAAAAACAAGGTCAATATGTGCATCTTATAGCAAAACTCGATAAATCAAAACCCATACAGTATGATGCTTTGAAAGATCCGAATTATCTTTCTTTTTACGCTGTAGATAGCCTTGGCAATACAACTCAGGTTATTTACCATAATCCAAAACCTGCAGAATTGGAACAAAGTGACCGCGTGGTTTTGAAAGGCAAAATGGAAGGAAATGTTTTTGAATGTAATGATATTCTGCTCAAGTGCCCATCGAAATATAAGGATGATAAAAAACAATTGGAAAAAACGGTTACTCAATATTAAGACTGCATCATGACATTTGAGAACGAACATTTACTACCAGGTCAGGTAGGACATTTTTTTGTATTACTTGCATTTGTATCTTCTATCATTGCTGCTATTTCCTATTTTAAAGCTTCCGGAATCAGGCTTGAAAGCCGGGCAGGAGAGAAACAATCCTGGATCCGTTTTGCCCGTGGTGCATTTTTTATAGAAGTATTTTCCCTGTTGACTGTCTTTTTCTGTATCTATTATATATGCTCGCATCATTATTATGAATACTTGTATGCATACAAGCATGCTTCCAAAGAACTGGAACCAAAGTATTTGCTGGCTTGCATTTGGGAAGGACAGGAAGGAAGTTTTCTACTTTGGTCTTTGTGGCAATGTGCGTTAGGTACTGTTTTGATTTTTACGGCAAAAAAAAGAGAAGCGGCAGTTATGAGTATCATAAATTCTGCGCAGGTTTTTTTGGTATTGATGATATTGGGATTATACATTTTTAATGTTCGCATAGGTAGCAGCCCTTTTGTACTTACCAGGAATGAACTGGCAGGCCCAATTTTCAGCCAGGCGAATTATCTTTCTTTTATTAAAGATGGAATAGGTTTAAATCCTTTATTGAGAAATTACTGGATGGTCGTTCATCCCCCGATCTTATTTTTAGGATTTGCAAGCACTATAGTGCCAATAGCATTTGCTTATTCATCCCTGATTTCAAAAGATTGGGGCGGTTGGGTAAAAGCAGCATTACCCTGGACATTATTCAGTGGATGTGTGTTGGGAACGGGGATAATGATGGGTGGAAAATGGGCTTACGAATCACTTTCTTTTGGCGGTTACTGGGCATGGGATCCGGTAGAAAATGCCGTTCTTGTTCCGTGGCTCATTCTTGTTGCCGGATTGCATTGTATGGCCATTTATAATTCAACAAAAAATGCGTTAAGGGCTTCTTACCTGTTTGTGATTCTTGCATATTTGTTTATTCTCTATTCCACATTTCTGACCAGGACGGGGATTTTGGGTGATACTTCTGTTCATTCTTTTACCGAAGCAGGGATGTCAATGAACGTATTGATAGGTATTTTTGTAGTAGCGATTTCATTACCTGTATTATTTTTGTTTTTCAAAAATTATAAAAATATCCCTGCTATCCAAAAAGAAGAAGACATGTCTTCAAGAGAATTCTGGATGTTTATCGGCGCATTGATTCTTTTCCTTTCTGCATTATTTATTATTTCCATTACATCTCTTCCTGTTTATAATAAAATTTTGGGAACACATTAT
>DASSHD010000464.1:0-8443 GCA_035693085.1 Hanamia sp.
TCATTACACAAGAACCCTGCAAATAGACAAAGCCCTGGCCACCACAGAGTGGGAAAGGAATGGCATAAAATACAAAGAAGAAGTTTGGGTAAGCGCTCCTCAACAGGTGATTGTAATTCGCTTAAGCGCTGATAAAAAGAATGCCTTGAATTTTGATTTAGCGTTGAATAGAAAAGAGAGAGCTTCCTTTTCTTCAACCGGAAATTCCATCACCATGAAAGGACAGTTGGATGGTGGCGATGGCGATGCAGGAATTGATTTTGCAGCTTATGCAAAAGTGATTGCACCAAAAGGAAAAGTGACGGCCGTTAATAACGAATTAAAAATTGAGGGAGATAAAGAATGTATTATCATCGTAGGCGCAGGCACTGATTTAAACTGGCCTAATGTTGAAAAGCGCGGTGCCGCACCATTACCAATTGCCATGAAGCAGGTGACTTCGGCTTCAAAATTGCCAACATCATCATTACTCCAAAATCACATCAAAAACTTTCAATCTTTTTTTAATCGTTATTCTTTAAAATTTACCGGTGTAGAAAATGATTCAATCAAAGACATGAGCACGGCGCAACGATTGATTCGTTTTGCAAACGGAAACAGCGATATGAATTTACCGGCATTGTATTTTAATTTTGGAAGATATCTTTTAATCTCAAGTTCCCGTTCTGATGGCCTTCCTGCAAACCTGCAGGGTTTGTGGGCAGAAGAATATCAAACTCCATGGAACGGGGATTATCATTTGGACATCAATGTACAAATGAACTACTGGCCTGCTGAAATTACTAACCTGGCAGATTGCCATTTGCCGCTGATCAATTTTATTGAGCAATTGGTAAAACCGGGAGAAGAAACCTCGAAAGCCTATTATAAAGGAAAAGGTTGGGTAGCGCATGTGATCAGCAATCCATGGAAATTTACGGCACCGGGAGAAGGCGCAAGCTGGGGTTCAACCTTGACCGGCGGTTCATGGTTATGCGAACATCTGTGGGAGCATTATATTTTTAATCCGGATAAAAAATATCTTGAAAAAATATATCCCGTTTTAAAAGGCGCTGCGGAATTTTATACGAGCATTTTAATAACCGATCCCAAAACCGGATGGTTTGTAACAGCGCCGTCCAATTCGCCTGAAAATACTTATATCACGGCAGATGGCTTTCATGGCCAAACCACCATGGGGCCAACGATTGACATGCAAATCGGCAGAGAATTGTTAAGCAATACAGTTGCCGCCGCATCTATCCTGGGTATTGATAAAAAATGGGCGGATAGTTTATCAAAAATAAAGGCGGACTTAGCGCCGGATCAAATTAGCCCTTCCACAGGAGGCATACAGGAATGGATACGCGATTATAAAGAAGCAGACCCTCATCACCGTCATGTTTCACCGCTATATGGATTATATCCTTATGATGAGATTAATAATGAGACTCCCCAATTGAAAGCTGCAGCCGAAAAGACATTAATAAGAAGAGGCGATGTGAGCACCGGATGGTCATTGGCCTGGAAAATAAATCTTTGGGCCAGGTTGCAAAATGGCGATCACGCGTTTAAATTATTAAGAGATTTATTTAAACCGACTCATCAGCAAGGCGTTAATATGAGCGATGGCGGAGGCACTTATGAGAATCTCTTCGATGCACATCCGCCGTTTCAAATTGATGGAAATTTTGGCGGCACTGCAGGGATCGCGGAAATGCTATTGCAGAGCACCGGGAAAAATAATGAAATCCGGTTTTTACCGGCATTGCCGTCTGATAAAGACTGGCAAAACGGTGAAATAACGGGAATGTGTACACGAAATGGATTCGAGGTAAGCTTTGATTGGAAAAACGGTGAACTGAAGAATGCAACTATTCTTTCTAAAAATGGAAATGATTGTTTTGTTCAATTACCTTCGGGTTTACATGTTTACGACGAACACAGTAAACGAATAAATATTGATGATTTAGGAAATGACGTTTTCAAATTTCAAACTGTAAAAAATATGAAATATTCTTTGTTGTAATGTCAATTTTAAAGTTCAAAAATTTTAGATTCCACTACTATTTGTTTTAACTTCCCAGCTCAATTCCACTTCTTTTACCTAACATTAAAAAATGAAAAGATTTAATTTAATAGCACTTGTTGTTTGCACTGTTTTATTCTTAAACACATATTCAAGCCGGGCACAAAACTCCAAAAAACTGGCAGAAAAGATTTTAAACGATCATAAACTTGATACAGTCCTGGAAAAAGCCAAACAGTTATTGAGCAAGGGTTTCAATGCAGGAGATGGTTATCCTCAGGTATGGATACGCGACCTCAATACATTCATAGAAATATCCAGCCAGGTGTATGATCATAAAATCATTCGCGATAATCTTCTTACTTTCCTTTATCTGCAACAACCAAATGGTGAGATTGTAGATGGATATGCGTTAAAGGGGCATGTTACATGGGGCGATCCCAATATCTATACTTCTCCCTATGATACTTTACATGTAGGCTTTAAAAACACGGTTGAGACTGACCAGGAAACTTCACTCATACAAGCTATCGGTAAATATATAACGATCACCCACGACACAAGTATTCTATATGAAAAAATTGCAGGCATGCCCGTGCTTGCGCATCTTGGCCGTTCGATAGACTATCTTTTAAAAAACCGGTATTCACAAAAATATAAACTTTTGACGGGCGCCACAACGCAGGATTGGGGCGATGTGCAGATTGAAGGAGGCGCGGTCGTTGATGTAGATGAAAATACTCACCGGGCAATTGATATTTATGATAATGCCATGTTTGTAATCGCGCTAAAAGACATGATTCATTTTGCCAAAGACCCGGCTGAAAAGAAAAAGTGGACGGGTTTAAAGAAGCTCACAGAACAAAACATCCGGAAGTATTTGTGGGATTCAGCACGGCATAAATTTATTCCGCACATTTATATTGATGGCAGCCCGTTTCCAAAAAGTTTTGACGAAAATAAAATATACTTTCACGGAGGTACTGCCGTAGCCATAGAAGCCGGATTATTGTCTAAGAAAGAGATCGAATTGGTGAACAATGATATGCTCAGGAATGTAAAGTTATCCGGCGCCCCTTCGATAGGATTAACATTGTATCCGCCTTACCCTGACGGCATCTACAAAGGTTCAACGACTTGCAAACCCTACGTCTATCAAAATGGAGGCGATTGGTCGTGGTTTGGTGGAAGGATGATTCAACAATTGATTGCGAATGGATTTGTTCAACAGGCTTATGACGAACTGCAACCGATGGTGGATCGTGTTATTAAAAATAAGAAGTTCTATGAATGGTATAGCGTTGATGGCAAGCCAAGCGGCTCGGCAGATTTTAAAGGATCAGCCGGTGTGTTGGGGAAGGCGATAGAGATGTTACATGCCTGGGCAAAGGCGCAATAGAGAATTGCCGACTAGTCTATTTGAGATGGAGGATGATTTGTATTTCAAATATCAAATACCTTTAAAAGGTAGTTTAAATTATTTTAAGTCAGGATACTCAAAAAGAACATTTTGTAATATCAGAATGATAATTTTTTTGTCCGTTTTCTTTTAGGGAATTTTGTCAGGATGGAATTTTTAATGAGCAACAAAATTTATGATTATGAAAAGAATATTAGTTTACTTGTTGGCCTTAGTGAGTTTTATATTCACTACCTATATTTCCTTTGGCCAACAAACCCCGAAGGAAATTGCCAGCCTACTGAATAAAGAAAGAATTACATTATTTAACGGATGGTCGTTAACCCCTGTCGGGAAATCTTTGCCATTGGAAAATATGCCGCTCAATATTGCCGTATCTCCTTCGGGGAAATATGTGGCAATAACGAATAATGGAGATGGTAAACAAAGTATCACCCTGATAGATGCTAAGAATGATAAGATATTGGATAACCACGAAATTCGCAGCGCACTTATCGGTTTGAAATTTAGTAATGACAGCAAGCATCTCTATGTGTCTGGCGGCTATAATGATACGATATTTATTTATGATATCAGCAATAATAAACTAATTAAAAAGGGTTCCATTGGCCTTGGAAAGCCCTGGCCTAAAGATAAAATAGGAATTTCAGGAATAGATGCCGATAATGCACGGCAACGCATATACGCAGTTACAAAAGAAGATAATTCCCTTTATATAGGTGATCTGAAAAATAAGACGATAGTTAAGAAAATTCCGCTGGGCGCTGAAGCCTATACCTGCCTGTTGTCGCCGGATAAAAAGATGCTTTACATTTCTCTTTGGGGTGGAGGGAAGGTAGCGATTTTTGATACACAAAAAGAAAAGGTAATTGGAGAAATTACAACCGAAAGCCATCCCAATGATATGGTTATTACCCGCAATGGGAAGTATCTTTTTGTTGCCAATGCCAATGTGAATTCTGTTTCAGTAATTGATATTGCGAAAAGAAAGGTATTGGAAAATATCGTTGCCAGTCTTTATCCGGATGCACCTTCCGGTACTACGCCTAATGGGGTGGCACTTTCGGCAGATAATAAAACATTGTTTATCGCTAATGCTGATAATAATGACCTCGCTGTATTTGATGTTTCTAATCCCGGGAAAAGCCAATCGAAAGGATTTATTCCCACTGGCTGGTATCCCACTTGCGTGCGGGTAATTGGCAATCGTTTATATGTAACAAACGGAAAGGGACTTTCTTCTTTTGCCAATCCAAATGGTCCCAATCCTATGGGAAATAAAATTGAACACCAAAAAAGCGAAAAAATAACCGGGCCGGAATTATATACCGGTACCATGTTCAAGGGGAAACTCTCTATTATTTCCATACCTGGTCAAAAAGTGCTGGACGTATATTCCGGGGCGGTTTATCAAAATACGCCATTCAATAAAAAGAAAGAAGCAGAGGCCCCCGGTGAATCCGGAAATCCCATTCCTCAAAAACAAGGGGAATCTTCTCCTATTAAACATGTATTTTATGTGCTAAAGGAGAACCGCAGTTATGACCAGGTGCTTGGAGATATGAAAGAAGGCAACGGCGATTCTTCTATCTGTATATTTGGCGATAGCATCACGCCCAATGAGCATGCAATTGCCAGGGATTTTGTATTGATGGATAATTTTTATGTGAATGCAGAAGTGAGTGCCGATGGGCATAATTGGAGTGATGGAGCTTATGCCACGGATTATGTACAAAAAATGTGGCCATCCAATTATAGCGGCAGGGGTGGTAATTATGATTTTGCGGGTAATAGAAAAATTGCAAACCCCGATAAAGGATTTATCTGGAATTATTGCTTTCGCGCAGGTGTAAACTTCAGGAATTATGGTGAGTTTGCAGATGAAGGATATATACCGAAAACGCAGCCTGAATTAGAAAAGCACACCTGCCATCCATACACCGGCTGGAACTTAAGCATACAGGATGTTTACAGGGAAAAAATATGGGAGAAAGATTTTGATTCGCTGGTGGCGATAAATAAAGTACCACAATTCAGCTTTGTGTATCTTCCGAATGATCATACCAGCGGGCTGTCAAAAGGAGCCTATACACCAATAGCGCATGTGGGGGATAATGATTTGGCTTTGGGAAGATTGGTAGATCACATTTCACACAGTAGCGTATGGGACAGTAGCGCCATCTTTGTATTAGAAGATGACGCGCAGAACGGCCCTGATCATGTGGATGCCCATCGTTCACCGGCATTTATCATTAGTCCATATATTAAAAGGAGAACCGTTAATCATACTTTATACACTACCGCTGCCATGCTGCGCACAGTTGAGCTTATTTTAGGATTACCTCCTATGAGCCAGTATGATGCCGGCGCCACACCTATGTGGAGTTGCTTTACATCCCAACCGGATCTTACACCATACAATGTAAAACCCGCAAACGTAGATATTAATGCCAGGAATGAGGCAACAACTGCCGCCGCAAGACTTTCGGCTACCTTCAACTTTTCTAAACCTGATGCAGTACCTGATCTTGAATTAAATGAAGTGATATGGCAATCCTTGAAAGGGGAAAACAGTGTAATGCCTGCGCCCCATAAAAGTGCATTTGTGAAATTGGTTAAGGATGAAGATGGTGATTGAAGATAAATAATCAAAAGATGTAAAATTAAGTAGGCCAAACCAGGAAGATTTTTTTTGAAGGTTTTTTATAAAATGAGTTTCTGATAAACCTTCCTGGTTTTAATGTTATCAAGGGTTGCCAACCTTCCAAAGGTTGGCAACACTAAAAACCCCGGCAAAACAATAAACTCCCTCATTCTATATGCAAAGCAAATTCCTTAAACTTTCGGCTTTATTTTTTGCAATTCTTTATTGCCTAACTGTTTCGGCACAACCAAAACCTTCTGATAATTTGCAATTCGATTCCCTTGCTACAAGATGGGATGAAGGTATGCCTCTCGGGAACGGATGGCTTGGAGAATTGATCTGGAAGAAAGATAATAAGCTGCGCATTTCCTTAGACCGGGTTGATCTTTGGGACGACAGGCCAATGCCAAAAATTGGCCAGCTAAAATTTAAATGGGTGGTAGCACAGGTAAATAAAGGACAATATGATACTGTGCATAAAATTGGCGATGAACCTTATGATAACAGCCCGGCTCCTACAAAAATTCCCGGCGCTGCGCTGGAATTTAATTATGCTTCATTCGGAAAAGTAATTTCAAATATTCTTGATATTAAAACAGCAGTAAACACTATTAAATTTGAAAATGGAGTAGTGCTTTATAATTATGTTCATGCTAAGGATGAAATTGGATATTTCGCATTTGAGAATTTACCGGAATCACAGTCAGGCATAAACGAAAAGGATTGCATCCCTGAATTGAAAATACCAAATTATAATTCTGCCGATATCGCCAAAGATGATAATAGCCATGGTGGTGAAGGCCTGCAAACACTTGGATATAAAAAGGGCACGGTTACAAAAGCGGCCAACAGCATTCGATATCATCAGCCTACCTGGAACGGAAATTATTATGAAGTGTTGGTGCAATGGAAGAAAATATCGCCATCCGAAATCGTAGGATCGTGGACCATTTCAAATAACAAAAAAGCATCTTTACCACCATTAAAGAAAGTAGAAAATAAGTTGCCCGGTTGGCAATCGCATATTACCTGGTGGAATCATTTCTGGAATCAATCTTCTGTTTCCGTTCCGGATTCAATTCTTGAAAGGCAATACTATCTTGAATTGTATAAGATGGGTTGTGTGGCAAGAAGCAATACGCCGCCCATTTCTTTGCAGGCCATCTGGACTGCAGACAATGGAAGCCTTCCTCCCTGGAAAGGCGATATTCACAATGATTTGAATACTGAATTAAGTTATTGGCCTTTTTATACGGGCAATCATTTGGAAGCTTCGCAATCCTTTACCAACTGGCTTTGGAAAACCAAAGAGCAAAATAAAAAATGGACAAAACATTATTTTGAAACAGATGGACTGAACGTACCCGGTGTTACCACTATTACCGGAAAAGCAATGGGCGGATGGATACAATATTCGATGAGCCCGACAACGGCAGCCTGGCTTTCCCAACATTTTTACTGGCAATGGAAATACGGCATGGATAAAAAATTTCTATTGGAAAAATGCAAGCCTTATTTTGATGAAGTACATGAATATTTCAAAAAGATTTTAACCATAGATCCTGTTACAAAAAAATATAAACTTCCTTTAAGTTCAAGCCCGGAGATTTTTAACAACAGCATTAAAGCCTGGTTTCATCAATGGACAAATTATGATTTGTCGTTAGTAAAATCTTTTTATAACGAATACATCGAAGTCTGCAAAGCTGCTACAGGAAAGGTCCCTGCTGATGTTGAAAAAGAAAGAAACCTTTTGCCTGATTTAAATATTAATGAAACAGGCCTTACGATTGCGCCTGGCCTGGATCTTTTTGAATCGCACCGCCACATGTCGCCATACATGGCTATTTATCCTTTAAATTTATTGGATATTGAAAACCAAGAAGACAGCGCAGTTATAAAAAATTCATTACATCAAATTGAAAAAAAAGGTACACGTGCATGGTGTGGTTATTCATTTAGCTGGATGGCCAGTTTGTATGCAAGAGCTAAAGAGGGCGACAGCGCAGCGAGAATGTTACAAATATTTTCCACCAATTTCTGTTCAATTAATAGTTTTCATTTGAATGGCGACCAGAAAGGCGGGCAGTATTCTGATTTTACTTACCGGCCATTTACCCTGGAAGGAAATTTTGCATTCGCAAAGGGAATCCAGGAAATGCTTTTGCAAAGTCATAAGGGTTATGTAGAAGTTTTCCCTGCAATTCCATCAAATTGGAAAGACGTTTCTTTCAACAAACTTCGCACCGAGGGTGCGTTTCTTGTTTCCGCTAAAAAGGAAAGCAGTATGATTGATGAAGTAAAAATCTTTTCGGAGAAAGGCGGTTTGTTTCGACTGAAAGTTCCTTTTAAAACTTTTTATATTAAAGAT
>DASSHD010000465.1:0-4682 GCA_035693085.1 Hanamia sp.
TTCTTTAAAAATGACGACTGAAAACGCACAACACAAGGTTCGGCAATAGGCTGGATGAAGGAATAACAATCGGCTGTAGTTCGCTATCAGCAATAGTTCCAGCAGACGAACAAATATCGGCTTTTTGTATTTACCTTCGGCTTTAGTTTTTCAATCGGCTGACGTTCGGGCGGAAAGTACATTGAATACCAGCCCATCGCCAAGCCTCACCGTTATCGGCAATCGTGGAACACAACAACAGACGAATGAAAAACATAAAAATAATTTTCTTTTCGACACTTTTTATTTTCACTCTAACTGCCTGTGGACAGACACAAGATAACAGAATAATTCTTGGAAAATCATACGCTGAACAAGAACTCAAATCTGTACTTGCCGGCAAATCGCAACACAACCTAATTAACAATAAGACAGTAATAATTAAGGACAGTTCGACTGCAATAAACGTGGTTGAACCAATACTTTTTAGTATATACGGAAAAGCCAACATAACTAAACAGAGACCTTACGAAGTTTATTTCATAGATAATTATTGGGTCTTGACAGGAACACTTCCAAAAGGTTGGGTAGGTGGAACGTTTCAAATAATAATTGATTCACGAAACAGTAAAATACTTAGAATTACTCACGGGAAGTAACAGGTCACATCAATTTAGAAACGGAAGTCATTCAAAGTTTTGTTATTAAACTTTTCGTTTCGCCTGAAACAACAGAACCATTTCTGCGCTTGACACGAACTTTTAACCCAAAGAAAAATGATGAAAGATTTTTTACTTTTTTCACGGCTCTTTTCGGGCGGACAGAAACTTCGTTTTGTAGTTTTAAGTTCTTCTCATAGGAGAAACGAAACGTGAGGAAACAGAAAATCAGCTTATTTGTTCGTTTACTGTTTGAGAGAAACATAAATACTTTTTGAACTTTCGAGACGGCGGATACAAATGAAAATGCCGATAACATTGGGTTTGCTTCTACGCTGGCTGAAGGAATAAACATCAGCTTTTGTTCGCTGTTCATCAGTAATTCCGGGCTGAAAATTCATTGTTCGGCTTTTGTAATTATCTTCGGCTTTTGGTTCGTTATTGTGCTGACGTTCGGGCGAAAAGTTCATTGAATGCCAGCGCAGCAGCAAGCCCTAAACGTTAGGCACAATTAAAACGACAGTGGAAAATAACAAAATTGAGAAAGCGATTGAAAGAGGACTAACAGAGAATGTTTTCGATTTAGCGATAGACTATGCTGAACTTGGTTTGGACACTTTTATGGACAACGATGCGATAAAAGAAATTCCGATTGTGAAGTCAGTTGTTGGCCTCGTAAAAGGAGGTATTGCTATTAGAGAAATCTTTCTTGCAAAAAAGCTTCTGACTTTTCTTAAAGAATATCATTCAGGGAAAATAATGCAGATAAAAAAGGAGGCTTTTTTACAGAAATTTCACGATGACAAGAAGTACAGGGAATCTGTAGTTGATCAAATAATGACATTAAATGATAGATTTATAAGTATTGAAAAATCTAAAGTGTTAGCAAATTTGTTTTTGGCTCATCTTAATGACAAATTTGACTGGGAAGGATTTTGCCAACTATCTGAATGTTTAGACGATTTACACACAAGAGCTTTTAAAATTTTAGACGATTCTGCTAATTCAAAAGACCCATTTCATTTTTCTACATTTGAAGAAGAAAAGGACGGTGGCGGTGTTTTATTCAGTGCCGGGATTTGCATTATTCACGGTAATCATTACAGTGTAAATACTTACGGTCAGTATCTCTACTTTTATGGAATTAAAGGCGACATAGATTTTACATTTCCAATAACTAAACAAAAATAACTGTGCATAACAAATAAGACTTCGTCGGGCACGTAGTGCCTCCAATGAAGTCCGATTTTGTACAGCCTGTCCCGATTTTTTTTGGGAGAACAGGTGACTGAATAATTGAAGACTATGGGATTTGAGTTGAAAAGGTTTTGCGTTTACGGTTGGGCTTTATATCTCCAAGAGTTTTGGTGGGCAGATTTGAGTACCTGATTAAGACAAAATACAAATACCTAATAAAAGTTAGTTTACTGTGGTCAACTTCCCCCTTCCACTATCTTTATTTCTTCTTCGCTTAAGTCATACAATGCATACACCATTTGATCTATTGCTGCATCTGTTTGGGTGATGACTTGCTGAATGGTATTCGCTTTTGTTTTTTGTTCTTCAAAAAATTGCAGCCATTCCTGTTGCTCAGCAAGCGGCAATTTTATTTTTTGTTTGGAGATTTCTTTTAAAAATTCATTGCCGGTTAATGTGTACCAGTTTTCTAATTTTCTATTGATGTTGACGGTTGCAATCTTTACCTGTAATAATTGAGTGAATTGTTCCGATAACTGTTGAAGCTCTTGATTTTTTAAAAGCATCGTATCTGCTTTCTCGATGAAAGGTTGCTGGTTATTGATATTTAACTCAGGTATCGGAATTTGTTCAAAATACTGTGGTTTAACTTCTATATAACCACCGCTTCTAACAACACAAATTGATTTCAAAAAATACCAAACAAGTTTTGAATTTAAAATTGCTAAGAGAAACCTACCTTGATTTATTGAATTATCTAAATGGGAAATGGAGACCAAAACTGCAGGCGCATTTATAAATATCCCTTTTTCGTCAAGACTAAACTTGTTTGCATTTTGAAGATTTGGAAAGACTATTTTTGGATGTTTAAAAAGGTCATAATAAGCACAGTTTCGCAACTCCCACCAGTAATCTCCTTGGTCATACCTCGCTTTAGCTTTATCCTTAAATGATAAAAGATGGAGTGCTATTTCAGGAAATAGGACTGTTAATCTTTTTACAGCATCTTCTTCGTCTATATCGCCAAACAACGATTTTGTCCATCCTTTTTTAAATAATATTAAATCTGTTCCAGGTTCTATGGAAATCCATTTCTGCAAATCTTTACCTTCCCAAATAGGTTTTATGTGTTCAGGATTACTAAATAAATTTTTAGGTACTAGGAAGGCATCATTTAAAGCAGTTTTTACACCATAATAGCATTTGCCATATAGCTTTTTTACGACCGGATGAATTTTAATCTTTTGAATAAGGGTTGAAGATTCCAGATCATGAAAAGTCCAGTTTTCTTTTGTTAACAATGATTGATTAATCATATAAAAACCATCAATAGAAAAACTTTTAAGATTATCTTTTTCAACTTTTTTATAATTGAAAGTATTATTCTTTGAAGGTGCATTCTTGATTGCTGAGATTATAACAGGATATGTTGTTGCACCATCGAAAATCTGAACACCTGTAAAATCAATATAATTAATTAATGTAACTTTTTCTTGCAGCCACTTCCGTAACGCAACTGCAGCAGTTGTTTTATCAAAAGCATTCGAAATAAAACCAAACCTGCCCCGTTGTTTTAATAATTGAAAAGATTTCTCATAGAAATATGAAAATAAATCTGATGCAGGATTAAACACTGAGTATGTATTCTGTAAATATTCTCTTATACCTGTTAATAGTTCCGCTCTCACATACGGCGGATTCCCAATCACGACATCAAAACCTCCCTTTTCAAAAACCGATTTAAATTCTTCTTTCCAAACAAAGGCTTTGTCGCCCGCAACGCTTGCATCATCAATCAAACTATTGCCGCATTTAATGTTGTTGCTCAGGGTGCTTAGTTTTCTGCCTTTCTTTGCCGTGTGCAGCCACAGGCTTAGTTTGGCAATTTCTGTGGCTTCTTCGTTGATATCAACACCAAATAAATTGTTCTCTAAAATGCTGTTGTCTAAATCACTAAACACAATTACTTCACCAAGCATTTTTGCTGTTAATTCATCCAGTATTTTGTGCTCTTCTTTTAAATATTCAAGGGCAGCATTTAAAAATGCGCCGCTACCGCAAGCGGGATCACAAATTGTCAATTGTAATAACCAATCACGATAATCTTCAATCTTCTTCAGCAATTTTTGGCGGGTAACTATTTCTGTTCTTTTTCGAGGTGCAAAGGTTTCTTCATCTATCTGCAGTTTTTCTTTCTGCTGTGTGCAAAGTGCACCCACGGTATTTTCAACAATGTATTTGGTAATGTAGCGCGGCGTATAAAACACGCCGTCTTTTTTTCGTTTGGAAAGCCTCACCTCCGGCGCCTCTCCGGCAGAGAGTGGAGAAGTCAGTTGTTGCTGCAACTCTTCTATCTCTGTAAGGCTATGTTCAAATATGTGCCCGAGAATATTTACATCTACATCGGTTTCAAAATCATAATTGCTCAGCGCTTTGGCGCCTTCAAATAAAATGGTATCGTCAATAATAAGGCTATCCAAAATTTCATCCGGCAAAAACAAACCTCCGTTGTAAGCGAATATTTCATGCTGCTTTCCTACATGTCCCACATTCAGGTAACCAAAATATTTTTTAAACCTGCTGTACAATGGAAAGTATTCATCATACTTTGATTTCAGGTCTTCCCACTGTTGCAAAATTTCTCTTACCGAGTTGGGCGGCAACAGCAGCCTGTCTTCTGCAAAGAAAATAAACAGGAAACGGTCTAAGAGTTTTTGAGTTTTTTTAAACAGCAGTAGTTTATCATACTGCGGATTTTGCTCCGCAACATTTTGAAATAACTTTCTCTTAAAAGCAGAATAATCGGCATACAATTGTTTGGTTACATTTTCTTCCCTGGCAACAGAT
>DASSHD010000466.1:0-7502 GCA_035693085.1 Hanamia sp.
ATGTTTTTTTTGCCACTAAGACACCAAGACACGAAGGCTTTGAAAGAAATAATCCTTTGTGGCTTTGTGACTTCGTGCTAATCTTTAATCTTGCCGAAGGCAAGGATTATGAATTTGCTCCGCAAATGTTTTTTTTGCCACTAAGACACCAAGACACGAAGGCTTTGAAAGAAATAATCCTTTGTGGCTTTGTGACTTCGTGGCTAATCTTTAATCTTGCCGAAGGCAAGTTGTTTTTATTTGGCCTGAACAAAACTTCTAAAATTTTCCTTTGAAATAACTGTTCCCTTAGCCTGGTATTCCTCTGTAAATGCCTTTGGTATTTTGATTCGTCCATCATCTTTCCACTTAAATTCATAGCCTGTTAATTTACCATTGGTTTCTTCCACATAATCAATCTCCTGCTGTTGCACGGTTCTCCAAAAAAAACTATTCACTATTTTTTTACGGTATTGCAAAAATTTCATCCTTTCGGAAATAAGAAAGTTCTCCCATAAAGCGCCCTTATCCTGCCGCAAATCAAGCGTATTCATATTGGCAATAATGATATTACGGACACCATTATCCCAAAAATAGATTTTCCGGTTGTTCTTTATTTCATTTCGGAGGTTTCTGCTAAAACTTCGCAATCGGAATATTATAAAAGCTTTTTCAAGAAGATCTATATAAACCATAATGGTCTTTTTATCTATTTGCAAAAGTTGTGCGAGTTCATTGTAAGACACTTCGCTTCCCAGTTGCAAGGCCAAAGCCTGTAACAATCGTTCCAATAATTCCGGCTTGCGGATATTAGCCAGGGAGAGTATGTCTTTGTATAAATAACTGTTGACTAATTGCTGAAGTACGTCTTTTTCTTTTCCCGGATGATTGATCACATCAGGGTACATCCCATAAACCAACCGGTGTTCCAATTGCTTTTCTGATTCTACAAAACCAACCGAATTTTCAAATTCCTCCCAACTTATAGGATACAAAAGATATTCCCATTTCCTGCCCGTGAGTGGCTCATTGGTTTGATTGCTGATTTCCAAAGCAGAAGAGCCGCTTACAATTAACTGAACTTTTTTAAATTGATCGGTTATCAATTTTAAAGTAAGGCCAACCTGTCCCAACCGCTGTGCTTCATCTATGAACACTATTGTTTCGTCGCCGATTATTTGTTTCAACTGAAAGGTGTCCGGAGCATTAAGCAATCTTCTTACGGTTCCATCATCAGCATTTAAAAACAGGTACTTTTTCTCTTTTAAAATTTCTTTTATCAAAGTAGTTTTTCCTACCTGGCGGGGGCCTAAAACGACAATGGCTTTGCCGGTAAAAAAATCCTTCTCAATGGAACCTTGAATAATCCTTTTTATCATTTGATTTTACTAATCCTCAAATATACTATATATTTAAGGATTATAATCTCCAAAAATAGATGTAAATCGAGGATTTATACTCTTTCCTTTTTTTCTTCTTTGTGAATTCCTGCCGCCAGGCAGGTTTGTGCGCTTTGTATCTTCGTGCGAAACTGTTTTTACATGAGGATTAAAATATTTCAGACTGTAGTAAACCAACACCCGCCTGAACCCAGCCCGAAAGATTCATTCTGGCGGGGAGTCATTCGGGCAGGAATAGCCGGGATTTTTGTTTTACTACTTTTTGTTTTGTAAAACTCTTACTGTTGTTTACACTATCTTTCTATCCAAAGTGCCACCTTGTAGTTTCCCGCTCATCCTAATGAAGGCCTCTCCAGCTTTTACACCCAGCTCACGGCCCCTGAAATCTTCCATAGCCGTATGTCCACATTGGTATATCCCGGGAGGATCCTGGCTTACATGGCAATAAACTGCTTTTCTCTTCTGTTCCTGCGTATTCGTAATATCTACATAATCTGTAGGGTGAAAAATGAGGGTTTGCTCACCTGTGCAAACTTCATAAAAATACAGACTAAACTGCCCTGGCAGCCTTATCCATGATTGAATGGTGAGCAGGCTGGAAACCTGGTGGTCTTTATGAGCATCCAAAGGCCATTGTGTAAAAACAATATCAGGTTTTTCAGATGCTATCAATTCCATCATCTTTTTTACCCAATCATTATTGCATACAGAATCACCATCAATTTGCCCTGCAAACATGGGTTTGGCATCCAATACCTTACAGGCATTAATGGCCTCCTGCCTTCGTATCGTGGCGGCTTCCTCATGACCTTTTCCCGGAATACCCGCTTCTCCGGTGGTTAAATAAATAATGGTTACCTGGTGGCCAGCGCCGCGCAATCTTGCCAGTGTGCCGCCACAGCCGCTTTCTGGGTCATCCGGGTGGCCACCTATACAAACGATTTTCTTATTTTCAACCTCAATGCTTCCTTGCGCAACAAGCAAAGAAGGCAAAGAAACCAGTCCCGCTCCTAAAGCCGCATTTTTAATAAATTGCCTGCGTGTATCCATATAATGGCCTTTTTTAAGGAAAAAATTTAACCGTCTGTTACATAACGTTTACCAGTAAACGAACTTTTAAGTGAAGTTTATATTTATAAAATACTTTCAATCTTAATTTATTTTCATAAACATGATAAGAATTTACAACGCTCAAAACCTTTGCAATAAACCTTATTGGTTTTACTTCTTTTCGTTTATTTTTATCAAAATTTATTGAATGCATCAGTTTCTTTCGGCCATTTTATCTTACTTTTTATCACCATTCAATTGGATCATTCTATTGCTCATTGTTGCCTGGATCTTTCGCAAACATGCTATTAGAAAGCCGGCCCTAATAATCGCATTGTGCATTTTTATCGTCTTTGGCAACAAGGCTCTTTTTAATTTATATGTTAAAAACTGGCAGCCTAAGCCTGTTGCAATCAGCACGCTTCCTGTCTATTCGTGCGGCATTGTCACCGGTGGTTTTGCTAGTCCGGATGCTGAAGCCAACGGGTATTTTAATTCCGCATCGGACAGGTTTATCCAGGCCGTAAAATTGTTTAAAGTGGGCAAAATAAAATACCTCCTGATCAGCGGTGGCAATGGTAAAGAAGATGAAAAATCTTTCCGCGAAGCCGCTTGGGTGAAAAGTGAATTACAAACTTTTGGCATTCCCGATTCAGTGATTTTGATAGAGGACCACTCGAATAATACAAAGGAAAACGCTGTTAATTCCAAACACCTGCTGGATTCACTAAACCTTCAACCACCTTTTTTATTGATTACATCTGCTTATCATATTCCGCGGGCTTCTCTTCTCTTTGATAAAGCGGGTGTCCATGTTGATCCATTTCCCTGCAACTATACCGCCGGCCGGGGAAGTTTTTCTTTTTGGGATCTGCTTCCCACTCCTTCCACCCTGTTTTCATGGGATGATTATTTAAAAGAAACGGTTGGATATTGGTGGTATAAAATAAAGTGAATGTATATTTTGAATGTGGTTCGTGAAGGCACGACCCATGGGGGCTCACTACGAATTGACTATAAACGCCGAGTCCCCTTCGGGAGACCCGGCTATGACCAAGCTTAGTGATACTATTTGATAGATAAAATTTAAATTCCACTGGTTTCAGATATTTATGCAAACATGGGAGCCTATGAACACCGGTTTCTCCACATGAGCCCCGGCTAAGACCAGCGCTGCGAATTGACGATGAACAAAGAGTCATCTTCGAAGACTCAACTTTGACCAAGCGCGTCCTTCTCCCCCGGGAGAAGGGTTGGGATGAGGCTCACACCGTATCCATAAACGTCCGCTCTACTTTACTGAAAGTAAGCAGGCCGATAAACATTACAACAATAATAAAAGCGGTACTGTACAATAAACTTCCGGCGCTGAAACTTCCCTGCTGAAAGAGGGCGTAGCGAAATGCTTCTACAATCGGCGTCAACGGATTCCATTGTATCCAGGATGCAAATTTATTGTGTTTTAAAAATGATAACGGGTAAGCTACAGGCGTGGCATACATGAGTAATTGCACCGCAAAACCGAGAAGGATGCTGAGATCGCGGTATTTGGTAGTCAGGGACGAAATGATAATTCCCAAACCCAATCCCATTCCTGCCATCATCAACACCAATACAGGAATCATTAAAAAAGAAATCGTTACATGCACGTGTGAGCCTTTGATAGCAAAAAATACAAACACACCCATGAGCAACAAAAATTGTATCCCAAATTTTACGAGATTGGACATCACGGTGGACAGAGGAATTACCAATCGCGGGAAATATACTTTTCCAAAAATACCCGCATTCGCTACAAAGGTATTAGATGTGCTGGTGAGGCATGCGGAGAAATAGTTCCAAATAGTAATTCCACTCATATAAAATAACACCTGTGGTACGCCATCAGTGGGGATGTTGGCAATTTTCCCGAATACAACCAGGAACATCAGCGTTGTAAATATGGGCTGAATAAAATGCCAAAGTGGGCCGAGAATTGTTTGTTTATACTGCGCAGTAAAATCACGCCGTACAAAGAGCCAGAGGAGGTCACGGTATTTCCAGACCTCTTTCAACTTCAGGTCGAAGAGATGAGCCTTCGGCTGAATGATCATATCCCAGTTATCATCAGTTGATTCGGACGACAGGTATGAAGAATCCGGATTGGTTATGTTCAAAGTTTCGTTCAAAGTTTTTGCTGGGATGAAGAGATGTTAAATGGTTGGAATTACACTTCCTCCAAAATCTCTTTCCACTTTTTTTTATAAACAGGGTAGCTGAAGTTTTCCATCAATAACTTCCTGTCCGGTAAATATTTTTCTTTGTTACCAATTATTTTTGTGATTGCGTCCACAACCTCTTTATGGCTTTTCGGATCTACGAGTAAACCCAATTCCCCGTTAAGAAGTGCATCTGTGGAGCCATCTTTATTTCCTGCTATCACCGGCTTGTTGTAATACATTGCTTCTATAAATACGATCCCGAATCCTTCTTTTTCGCTGGGCATAATATAAATATCTGCAAGATTAAAATGATCTGCTAATTCAGAATCCGGTATAAATCCGGCAAAAATTACCTGATTCTCTAACCCGGATTTTTCAATTAACCGGTCAAGCCTTTCTTTTTCTTCATTATCATATTTTCCTACCAAAAGGTATTTTAAACAGGGATAATTTACTCTAAGTTTTTGCAGGCTTTCAATCACCATATCATACCCTTTGTATTTTTCTCTTGAGGCAAGCCGTGTAAGGGTCATTAAAATGGTATCCTCTTTTTTTAACCGGTATCTTTTCAAAAGATTTTCATCTTTCCCGTTTTCTAAAGGTTGCTCAAGGAAGGGATCAAGGCAATTGTTGAGAACACGGATATTTTGTTTAGGAAAACCGTTTTGCCGGGAAATAACATCTTTGGTGAATTCACTAACAGAAATAATCTCATCACATTTAAGAAGCATGTGCTTTTTAATGACGTTAAACTCCGGCCATGCTTCAATTCCATGCGTGATAAGCACTAATTTTGTTTTGGAAGAAAAGAATTTTATTAGATACCCGACGGGCAACAGGTTGATATGTGTGAGAATTACTATCTCATTTTTAGAACCTTCATAAATACATTTTAATGAAAACTTTAGCCTGTTAATTCCAAACCCGGTAAAATTCTTTTTTGGAAAATATCTTTCATCAAAGTCGCTTTGTTGGTCATACATAGAACAAACCTGTAGTTTACCGCCTGCTTCTTTACATAATTCATACAAAGCCTTCCCTGCCAGTTTGCTTACTTTTTCTATTCCGCCGGTAACAGAAAATGTGCGGAGTGTGAGAAACAGGATATTCCGGGGGTTTACTTCAGCGCTTCTAACCGGTGAGGCTTTTTCTACGGAGCTTCGTGAAGCAGGAAGGCCACGGCTTTTCATTAGCGCTAATGACAGAAACTGAGACCAATGGCTGCTACCGGAAATTAGCCCTTTATAATCAGCGCCAGATGGATCTATGATGCTTTTCATAAATTCATCATTGGCAAGCCATTGCTTAAAAGGAAGCCCAAAACCCATTTTTGGCCTGTTCCATACAGGTTCGGGTAATATTTCTTTAAACGAATCTATGAGAAGCTGTTTGGGCAACCTGCCTCCTGATTTTACTTTACTATTTATCTGCATAGAGAGTTCAACAAATTCTTTATCAAGAAAAGGAACCCTGATTTCTATTCCATGAGCCATACCCATAACATCAACATCCCGAAGCAACTGGTTTTGCATAAAAAGGTTCATCTCTAACCAGGACGCCTGGTTGAAGCTGGTTAGATTATTAATATTTTCAGTAACCGGATGATCTCTTAGAATATTCCAAACCTCTTGTTCGGGCATATTTAATTTCTCTGCGATCTCATAAGGCATAAACTGGCCGCGAAGGAATAGATATTTGCCGGTAGTGCCACCTAATGCTAAATAACCCAGCCTCCTTAATCCTTTAAGACTGGCATATTTGCCGGTTTTTAATAATTTTTCAGGAAATTTTTCCAGGATATTTACTTTGGAAATCCGCCGGAAGGCCGGGTAACCTCCATACAATTCATCGCTTCCAATACCTGAAAGAACAGCTTTTATGCCTTTTTCTTTTGCGTATCTGCTGATAAACCAGGTGTTGATTCCATCACAACCCGGCTGATCCATGGCATTTAAAATACCCGGGAGATTCTCATGAAATTCCTTTTCTTTTAATAGATATTGGTTACGTTCGCATCTCAGTTTTTGCAATAAAATATCCTGGTATTTTTTTTCAGAAAATTCTTCTTCTTCAAAATATAATGAGAGCGTATTTAATTTGGCCTGGTTATCAGCCCCGGCAAGAAGGGCAATAATACCTGAATCCAGTCCGCCACTAAGGAAAACTCCAATGGGTGCATCAGCAATGAGATGCCTCTTTACCGACTTTTGCAAGCTATCTTTCAAAAGATGAATTGCTTCTCCCCTGTCACTAATTTTTTCTTCGAAATAAAATTGTTTAAACTGTTCTATTTTATGGGTTCTGTTCTTTGTGTCGTAACACAAAAAAACACCTTTTTGCAATGGGTGTACTTGTTTTAAAACAGTAACCGGCTCCGGAAGATGCCCGTAAGCCATCAGGTAAACCGGCCACAGATCATTTTCTTCCTGCAAATATGGGATCGGTTTAAATCCTCTAATCTCTGACGCAAAAGCAAAACCTTCTTTTGTGATAGCGAAATATAGAGGCTTGATACCGGATGGATCTCTTACCAGGTAAAGCTTTTCATTCAAATTATCCCAGAGTGCAAAAGCAAACATGCCATTCAGCCTGTTGAACGAATCTGTACCCCAGGCAGCAAAAGCTGCCAATATTACTTCGGTATCACTTTCTGTTTTGAAAGAAAATCCAATGTTTTTCAGTTCTGATTTTAATTCGCGGTAATTATAGATCTCTCCATTAAAGGTGATCTCATAATTACCATCGCCATAGCTCATAGGCTGGTGGCCGCTATCAGAAAGATCAATCAGCGATAATCGGCGATGGCCTAATACGAGGTGTTGTTTTTCAGATGCAAAAATTCCTTCATCATCCGGCCCCCCATGGTGCAGAA
>DASSHD010000467.1:0-6129 GCA_035693085.1 Hanamia sp.
CCTCATCTTTCTTACCATGATCCGCAAGGTTATTCGCCACCTGTGCAAATTGCATTCTGATAGTATTCAAATGCCTCCTGTTTTCTTCATCAAAATAAGTACCTGGAACATTTGCACCACCAAAAGCAAATTTTTTCATCATTACATCATAAGCCCAGCTACGATTTACTTCTGCATTTTTTACAGGAACGAGCCTGTAGGTAAGGCCATCGGTTCTTAAATAATTCTGGAAGCCGAGTTCGTCATAAGGCGAGGTAAAATAAATAGGCCGCTTCCAATTGTTGGCTGCAATAATATTAAGTATCGCACTTTGGTTTTTCATCAGCGCATTGGTAGGAATTGTGAAATCAATTTCACTCACAACACTATCGTCAGGGTTTACAGTTCCATTCTGTCTTACGAGATTAGTATCAACCGGTATTTTTACATTTTTTGTAGGAAAAATATTCAGAAAATCATCTCCGTTTTGATACATTCTTGAAGGATCATCACTTCCTGCATAATCTTTCATCATGGTATAAAGATCCATTGGTTTTGTCTGATCTACTTTGGCACCCGGCAGGTCTGGGAAATAATATACAGCGTCCCTGTTGCTTCCTATTATTTGTTCCGGTGACCATATTACCGGAATGGGTGCACTTTTGTTGACTGCGTATCTTAATTGATTGATGTACCAATCTGTTCCCAGCAGGCTTGAATTAATTACTCTGATATCTCTTCGGATACCAAGAACTTCCTGGTCAAACCAAAGTGGGTAGGTATCATTATCTCCAAAAGTAATCAATATCGCATTCGGAGCGCAACTTTGTAAATAGTCAATCCCTATATCTCTTGCAAGTGTTTTATGGCTGCGATCATGATCGTTCCATTCCTGGCCGGCCATCAAAACCGGCACTGCCAGCAGACATAAGCCTGCCGCCGCATAATTGGCCATTTTGCTATTCATATATTTTTGAAAGAGGTCTTTTACATACATTACTCCAAGGCCAATCCACATTGCAAAGGCGTAAAAAGATCCTACATAAGCATAATCACGTTCACGTGGCTGATTGCCTGCCTGATTCAGATAAATTACAATTGCAATTCCTGTGAAAAAGAATAACAAGCCAACCACTAAACCATTTTCTTTATCTTTTTGATATTGATATATAAGACCCAATAAGCCGAGCAGGAATGGCAGAGCAAATAACCTGTTATGTGCTTTATTATGTTTGAGACTGTCAGGCATTTTACTTTGATCTCCCAGGCGGGCATTATCCCAGAAAGGAATCCCGGTAATCCAGTTTCCATCTCTTACATTTCCCATATCTATACCCTGCACATCGTTTTGCTTGCCTGCAAAATTCCACATAAAATATCGCCAATACATCCAGTTAAGCTGGTATTGAAAGAAGAAGCTGATATTATCGGCCATGGTAGGCTTATCTAAATACTTTCCCGTTTTAGGATCTTTACCAATACCTGCAAAGTCTGCATAATATTGTGCATGTTGCTGATCGTTACTGTTGTCCCACATGCGAGGGAAAAAATGCAAGTCGGCCGGATCGTAAGTAGTTACTACCCTTTTCCCTTTTTTTACATATTTGTTTTTTCCTTTTACATAAGTATCCAAATATTTTTGATCAGTGGGTACATCTGTAAAATCCTGTCCTTTTAATATAGGCCAGTCTCCATATTGTTCGCGGGTCAGGTATCCTTCAAGACTTAATGGATTATCTACGTTAAACATATCAACCGCAGGGTCGGCCAGTGAGCGGATCATGGTAGTGAAATAGGTAGAAAACCCCAGTAATACAAATGCAAAACTCCACATGGCCAATCTTAAAAAATTCCAGTTTCTTTTCTTTGCCAGTCTTAGCATCAGGTAAATAATTACAGCAATCATTACAAAGAAAAAAGTAAAGCCGGTAAAGAATGGCATGCCAAAACTATTGGTAAAAAGTATGTCGAAATCCGATGCCAGTTTAATGCTCCATTGTATCATGGGAACCTGTACGATTCCTGTAATGATACAAGCCGCAATAAATGCACGGAAAGTTCCCCATCTCGTTACTTTATAACGCCTGAAATAATAGACCATAACAATAGCTGGAATAGTAAGGATAGGAAGTAAATGCACGCCCACAGCAAGGCCTATGAGATAAAAAATCAGTATCAGCCATTTGTCGGCGGGGGTAAAATTCCCTTTTACTCCATTTAATTTTTCGTTGACAACTGCCTGATCCCATTTAAGTGCTGCCCAGAATACGATGGCTGTAAAGAAAGAAGAGCTTGCATAAACTTCAGATTCTACGGCGCTGTACCAAAATGAATCACTAAAAGTATAAGCCAATGCGCCAACTATGCCGGCGGCCATTATGGTAAAGATCTGGTTTTGTGTAAGAGGGTTTGAATTATGTTTTTCGTATATCCTACGTGCAAAATGGGTAATGCTCCAGAATAAGAATAAAATACAGAAGCCACTCATTAATGCGCTCATGCTATTAAGGCCGAGGATTGCTTTATTGGGGTCTGAAAACGGAATCATGAATAATCTCCCAAGCATTATGAATAGTGGCGCTCCCGGCGGATGGGGTATCTGAAGTTTGTAAGCGCTGGAAGCAAATTCACCGCAATCCCAAAAACTGCCGGTTGCTTCCATAGTTGACAAATAAACAAAAGAGGCAATAATACATATTACCCATCCTGTAATGTTGTTGATGCGTTTAAAGCTCATTTTATGTATTTAAAGAGGGGCAAATATAAAGCTATGATAGCTACAATTCAATACACTTGTTTTTTTTTATACAAAGGATTGTTAATTGTTTTGTTAATTGTAGATTTTGAAAATCAGGATTTTGAAGAGCCTGAAAGATAGATTTTGTTTTGGCAACAATAAATTTTATCCATCTTTATTCTTCCTTTAATTTTGGATTTTTATTTCAGGAACTTTAAACTATTCATTGAAAAAAGCATTTCTTCAACTTCACATAGCTGTATTATTGGCGGGATTTACTGCTATCCTTGGAAAATTAATTACATTAAATGAAGGCCTTCTCACATTTTATCGCATGTTGCTGAGTGCGGTGATTCTTGGAGTCATTTTATTTTTCAAAAAAAAATTAAAAATGCTTGCATGGCAAAATACTTTGCAACTTTTTGGAATAGGCGCTATTATTTCATTGCATTGGGTTACGTTTTATGGAAGTATTAAATATTCCAATGTTTCTGTATCAGTTACTTGTTTATCAACTATTGGGTTTTTTACATCACTATTTGAACCAATAATCAGGAATAGAAGAATTGATTGGGTTGAAGTATTTCTTGGAATGTTGGCTGTCGCAGGCATTTACCTGATTTTTAATTTTTATCCTGAATATAAAACAGGGATTATTTTCGGTATAATTTCAGCAATGTTTGCTTCTCTTTTCCCAATCTTTAATAAGAAAATACTGGTTGTGTTTTCACCCAATACGGTTACTCTTTATGAAATGACAGGAGGTTTTATTGCATTGTGTTTTATTCTTCCGGTTTATCTTCATTTTTTTCCGGCTGCTTATTTTTTACCTTCTTTTTCAGATTGGTTCTGGTTAATTATTTTAGCAGGGGCCTGCACTGTTTTTGCTTTCATTCTCAGCCTGAATGCCTTGAAACATATTTCAGCATTTACAGTCAATCTTACTTATAATTTCGAACCTATTTATTCTATCATACTGGCCTTTATAATCTTTAAAGAAAATAAATTTTTAGGGCCCGGATTTTATCTGGGCTTCGCTTTGATCCTGCTAGCGATATCTTTACAAATGATAAGGGTGTACAGGGAAAGTAAGAATGGGAGATTAGTTATTGGCAAAACAGGAATGTAGATTATTTGTTTGCCTGCTGACCGGTAGGTTGGTTACTGTCCAGGCAGATTTGTTTGCTGTGAAATTTCAGATTTGAATATTTTATTTGTCTTAACAAATTATAGGGGTCAATAATGGTTAAAATATTTTATTTGTTTTACAAATTATAAGGATCAATAATGATTAATCCAGGAATGTTTTTAAAGTCGGATATGTTTCTTGTTATTAATTTTCTGTTGTGAACTAAACCTGTAGCTGCAACGATTGCATCGGGTGTTTTAATTTTAAAGTTTTGCCGCAAAATAATTGTTTGTTCAACGATTTCTTTGTTAAGATCGTGAATAACAGCTATCTGTACAAAATCTAATAACTGATTCAATTCTAACTTTGGAATATTTTTGTTGCTAAACAACTCTATGTAGGAGATGACCGAAATGGCCGGTTCAATTTCGGCGATAAAATTTTTTCCTGAAATCGGCAAGCTGCCATTGAAAAAATCAATAACCGGATTGGTATCCAATAAGTATTGCTCTACTATTCTTTACGGTTTTGATCTACCTGCTCATGCAATATTTTGGCCGTCTCGTCTGAAATAACTCCCCAAAAATCTCTCATTGTTTTTTTGGAAGAGTTTTGTTCTAACTCTTCAAGAGGAAGGCAGGTTATTTCAATCGGTTTGCCTACATACTCTTTGGGAATTGAAAGGCGTATGTTTGTGTTAGTCGGAGTGATAACGGTTCGTACCATATTAATTAGTTTGCATTTATTTTTAAAAAAGATGTTTATTAAAATCAGGTCAATTCCAATTGTTGAATTTACAAATAATTTATCTTAAAAGAAACTTTTGCAAATGCTCTAAACATTTCACTCACGCCGCAATATTTTTCTTGTGAAAGTTTTACGGCTTTTTCCACTTTGGATTCGTCTTCTTTTTTTACTTTAATAGTATATTTGACAACAACTTCATCATAAACTTTAGGTTCTGAATCAGTAAGATGGCCTTCAACTTTTATTGAAAAATCAGAAAATTTTACTCGCATTTTATTAAGCATTCCCACCACATCTAATCCAGTACAACCTGCCAGGGAAGCAAGCATCAATACTTTTGGCCTTGTTCCGATATTATTACCACCACGATCTTCCTCTGTATCTATTTCTATTTTATGCCCATTCAGATCTGCGGTAAAATTCATCCCCCCTTTGAAAACCGCATTTATAGAATTAACTGCCATTTTTTTAAATTTTTAATGAAAAGAAAGAAACGAATTTACATATTTATAAATGAGGCGATACACCTGCAGAAATCTGTTGTGAACTCATAGCACCTGATTGCCGCCACATAACTTTGCCCTCTTTAAAAAGAATAAGAGTGGGTACCCCCTGGATATTGAATTGTTGTGCTGTAGCTGCATTCTTATCAATATCTACCTTTATTACCCTGAGTTTTCCTGTATTATTTTGGGCAAAACGCTGTAATTCCGGGGCCATCTGTTTACACGGCCCACACCATGTAGCATGAAAATCCACCAAAACCGGTTGTTTACTTTTTATTAAATCTTTAAATGTTTCCATAATTTAAAATATTATTATCTACTAAGTATCATAAACTGTGCCTTTCTCAATAGTTCATATAGTTGTCAGATTACCTGGAAATTAAAGTCAAAATCCTGAAAAAATGTCTGTTTACTATGCAAGGAATCCTGAAAGAGTAAAATAGGGAATTTTTCATATCAGTTCTGATTTTAGAGAATTGAGAACGGGGTAACTTTGAGAGTTTTTCACTTGTTCTTTAGAAACCTACATTTTATTTTTCAGGTATTTATTTCTTTATTACCTTTGCCGTCCGAAAAAAAGATCATTATGGCCAGAGTATGTCAGGTAACAGGAAAGAGACCGATTTCAGGTAACACTGTTTCGCATTCAAACATAAAGACCCGCAGAAGGTTTTTACCTAATTTGCAGAAAAAAAGATATTTTCTTGCGGAAGAAGACAAATGGATCACTCTGAAGTTGTCTTCTGAGGCAATCCGTACCATTAATAAGAATGGTCTTTATACCGTGGTAAAAGAAATGAGGGCACAAGGAGTTAAAATATAATTAGCAAATTAGCTGATCAACTAATTATCACTTTATCAAATTAAAACAATGGCAAAGAATAGAAACAGAGTACAGGTAATTTTGGAATGCACAGAGCATAAGGCTTCTGGTCAACCAGGCACCAGCCGGTATATTACCAAAAAAAATAAAAAGAATACTCCGGAACGTTTGGAATTAAAGAAATTTAATCCCATCCTAAAAAAAGTAA